>JAJZRT010000548.1 GCA_021802595.1 Pseudomonadota bacterium | reverse complement strand
GATCTCCGGAGTCGGTGGTGGTGTCGGCCAGCGCGGTGAAGCTGGAGGAACTGCCGCCGCGCATCGAGGTGATCGCGCCGGGTTACGAGACGCAGACGGCGAGCCGGCAGGTGCATGTGCGGTTCCGTGTGATCTCGCCTGCGCCGGTGACGAACGTGCGAACGCTGCTGGCCTCGGGCTCGAGTGCGCAGCGCAACCTGGTGGTGGGCAGCAAGCCGCTGGCCGATGACGAGCGCGAGGTGGTGCTGGAGATCCCGCCGGAGGACACGGACATCCGCATCGTGGCCGAGAACCGCTATGGCGCCTCGGTGCCCACGGTGATCCGCGTGAATTACACCGGCCCCAAGCCCGGCGCTGCGCAAGGCAACCTTTACGTGCTGGCCGCGGGCGTCTCGCGCTATGACAACCCCGACTACAACCTGGGCCTGCCGGCCAAGGATGCGCGCGACTTCGTGGACACCCTGCTGCGGCAACGCGGTGCGCAGTACGCCGAGGTGAAGGTGCGGCTGCTGCAGGACAAGGACGCGTCGCGTAATGCGCTGGAAGAGGGGCTGGCGTGGCTGCGCCAGAGCATGACGCCGCGCGACACGGCCATCGTGTTCCTGGCCGGGCACGGCATCAACGACGGCCCGACCTACTACTACATGACGCGGGACGCGAACCTGCAGCAGCTGCCGCAGACGGCCCTGCCTTTCACGTCGATCCGCTCCACACTGACCTCGCTGCAGGGGCGGGTGATGCTGTTCGTGGATACCTGTCACTCGGGCAACGTGATGGGCCGCCTGGGCACGCGGCAGGCGCGCGACGCGACGGGGGCGATCAACGAGATGGCCAGCGCGGAAAACGGCGTGGTGGTGTTCGCCTCGTCCACCGGCGGGCAGTTCTCGCAGGAGAACGCCGACTGGGGCAACGGCGCCTTCACCAAGGCGGTGGTCGAAGGGCTGCAAGGCGCGGCCGATTTCAAACAGCGCGGCCGCGTGACCTACAAGGGACTCGACGCCTATGTGTCCGACCGCGTGGAGGAATTGACGCGCGGCGAGCAGACGCCGGTGACGCCGGTGCTGCAGGGCGTGCCCGATTTCACCATCGCGCTGCTGCGGCGCTGAGGCTGGCGGCGGAGAGACCGGGGTCCCACTGTGCCCAGGCCCGGGCGGGCGGGCGCGATCTCTCGAACTTCAGTAGGATCGTTGGTCGAGGACACCGTGAATTCGCCCCGATGAACCATCTTCACCCCCTTCCTTCCGGGAACTGACTGCGGATGAAGACCCGTCTGAATCGGCTCATCGGCCTCGGCATTCTCGCGGACGACGACCCGGACACCCGGCTCAAGAAGGTGGCGCTGACGCTGGTTCCGGTCATCATCGGACCGGCCGCCTTCGTCTGGGGGCTGATCTACATGTGGCTGGGGCATCCGCTGTCGGGTGCGATTCCCATGTCCTACGCGATCATCTCCGCCGCCAGCCTGGTCTACTACCTGCGCACGCAGCGCACCGGTTTCCTGCAGAACAGCCAGCTGGTGCTGGTGCTCGTGCTGCCCTACCTGCTGATGTGGTCGCTGGGGGGCTTTGCGGCGGGCAGCATGGTGATGCTGTGGGCGATCTTTACGCCGGTGTCGGCGCTGATCTTCATGGAAAAGCGTGCGGCGGCGGCCTGGTTTGGCGCCTACCTGGTGCTGCTGCTCATCTCGGGCCTGATCGACGATGCGGTGGCCGCGGCGGTCACCCCGCTGCCCGAGGCGGCGCGCGCCGTGTTCTACCTGCTGAACCTGGGCTGCGT
This sequence comes from Pseudomonadota bacterium, assembly GCA_021802595.1. The sequence continues at coordinate 2,120 of JAJZRT010000548.1, read as the reverse complement.
CTCGGCCGGCCTGTACCTGCTGGTGTCGTCGTCGATCCAGGAGGAGAAGAACGCGATCGGGCAGCTGGAAGGCACGCAGAAGGAGCTGGTGGCTGCGCGCGAGAACATGGAGCAGCGTGTGCTCGAACGCACGCGCGAGTTGCGTGAGAGCGAAGCCACGCTGCGCCAGCTGGCTGACGAGCTGCGACTGAGTGCGAGCGTCTTCAGCAACTCTTCGGAAGGGGTGGTGATCACGGACGCGAGCTTCAACATCATGCTGATCAACCCCGCGGTCACGGAGATCACCGGCTATTCGTCGCAGGACGCGGTGGGCAAGAAGCCGGAGTTCCTGCGGTCGACCCGGCAGTCCAAGGCCTTCTACCGGTCGATGCGGCAACAGCTGGAACAGCAGGGTTCCTGGCGTGGGGAGCTGTGGCACCGGCGGCACGGCGAAGACCGGCTGGCGCGGCTGGCGATCAATGGGGTCCCCGGCGCCGACGGCGCCGCGGTGCGCTACGTCGCGCTGTTTTACGACATCACGGAGGAACGGCGCAAGGACGAGCACATACGTCAGCTCGCGTTCTACGACCCGCTGACGAGCCTGCCGAACCGGCGCCTGCTGGTCGACCGGCTGCACATTGCCTTGTCCAACGACACACGCTCGGGGCAGAAGGGGGCACTGGTCTTTCTGGACCTCGACAATTTCAAGCGGATCAACGACTCGCTCGGGCATTCCTTTGGCGACCGGCTGCTGCAGGAAGTGGCGCAGCGCCTGAGCGGCTGCCTGCGCGCGGGCGACACGGTGGCCCGCCTGGGCGGCGACGAGTTCGTCGCGATGCTGACCGATCTCGGCCGCGACCTGGAAAGCGCCGCGGTCAAGGCCGACGCGGCGGGCAAGAAGATACTGGAGGCGCTGAGCGCCCCGTACGAGCTGGGCAACCACACCACGCGGTGCACGCCCAGCATCGGCATTGCCTTGTTCGGAAGCGCCGATGACACGCTGGAAGACGTCATGCGACGCGCCGACCTGGCCATGTACCAGGCCAAGGCCGCGGGACGCAATGCGATTCGTTTTTTCGATCCCGAGCTGCAGGCTGTCACCGCAGCGCGCGCGGAGCTGGAGGCGGCCTTGTCCGAGGCACTGTGCGCCGGACAGATCTGCCTGCATTACCAGGCGCAAGTCGATGGCCAGGGGCGCGTGACCGGGGCGGAAGTCCTGGCGCGATGGCAGCACCCGCAGCGCGGCGCGGTGCCGCCGGCGGAATTCATACCGCTGGCCGAGAGCACGGGTCTGATCGTGCCGCTGGGCAGGCAGGTGCTGGAGGTGGCATGCCGGCAGCTGGCGCATTGGGCCGTCCGGCCGCAGACGGCTGATCTCACGCTGGCCGTGAACCTCAGCGCGCGCCAGTTCCTGGACGCCAGTTTCCTGGAGCAGTTTGTGGCGATCGTGCAGCAAACGGGGGCCGATCCGCGCAAGATCAAGCTGGAGGTGACGGAAAGTCTGCTGCTCGAAAATCTGGAGTCGGTGATCGACAAGATGACCCGCCTCAAGGAGATGGGGGTCGGCTTCTCGATCGATGATTTCGGGACCGGCTACTCCTCACTTGCGTACCTGAAGAGGCTGCCGCTCGACCAGCTGAAGATCGACCAGACCTTTGTGCGCGACATGCTGACCGACCGCAACGATGCGGAGATCGTGCGTACCATCATCGCCCTGGCGCATGGCCTGGCGCTCACCGTGATTGCCGAAGGGGTGGAGTCGCCGGGGCAGCATGCGGCGCTGGCGGACTACGGTTGCCAGGCTTTCCAGGGTTACCTCTTCGGCCGCCCTGTGCCGATCGAGGAATTCGAGGCGCGCCTGGAAGCGGCGTATCGGGCCCAGACGTAGCGCGAGCCCGGGGCGCGGGAACCCGGGGCGCAGGAGCCGCCGGGCTGGCGTCATGCGTCAACAGCGCCGGCACAGAAACAACAAAGCCCGCCGAGGCGGGCTTTGACTTTGAGTTCAGTGCGGTGGAATTACTTGCTGCCGCGGTGCTCGGCCTTGCGTTCGCGCTTCTCGACGCGGTGCTCCTTGCGCACTTCCTTGCGAACCTCTTTGCGTTCTTCCTTGCGCTCCTCCTTACGCATTTCCTTGCGTTCGG
>JAJZRT010000547.1 GCA_021802595.1 Pseudomonadota bacterium | reverse complement strand
TGGATTAATTTCGGTGGTCGCCCGGCAACCCAACTCCGTACCCTGACCGAAAAGCATCCCTTCATCTGCCACGGTCTGTCTCTCTCCATTGGCGGACCAGCGCCGCTGGACATGGCGCTGCTGGAGGCCGTTCAGGGCTTTATGACGGAGCATGGCATCCACCATTACAGCGAACATCTCGCCTACTGTGCGGACCACGGCCAACTTTACGATCTGCTGCCCCTGCCCCTCACCGAAGAGATGGTACAACATGTGGCGGGGCGCATCCGTCAGGCGCAGGACTTCCTGAAAATGCCGCTGATCATCGAAAACACCGCCTACTACGGCGGATTCCGCCATAGCGCGCTCACCGAGCTGGAGTTTTTGCTGGCCGTGCTGGAAGAGGCGGATTGCCGTCTGCTCCTTGATCTCAACAACCTCTACGTCAACAGCGTCAACCACCACTACGACGCGGCGGATTTTCTGCGTGCGTTACCCGCCGGACGTATCGTCTATCAGCACCTTGCCGGCCATGCCCGGCACCCGCAGGGCTGGCTCATCGACACCCACGATGCGGCGGTCGAGGCGCCGGTCTGGGATCTGCTGCGCCGCAGTGAACAGATCTTCGGCCCCCTGCCCACCCTGCTGGAATGGGATAACCAGATTCCTCCCCTGCCCCGGCTTCTGGAGGAACTCCAGAATGTGCGCCCCGTGCAGGAAGCTCGTGGCGCAGCCTGAATCCGGCAGTGACCGGGCGCTGACCACGGCCCTCGCCGCGCATTTGCGCGCGCCCGCGGATCAGAACTGCCCCGCGGACTTCGATTTCCAGGCGGCGGAATTATACCGCGAACTGCTCGTCGGCAATTTTGCGGCGGCTCTGCAAGCCTGCTTCCCCCTCTGGATACGGGCGATGGGTGAGGCGCAGTGGCTGGCGTGGCGAGACGCCTTCATCGCCGAACACGCCTGTCGCAGCCCCTTTTTCCGGCAGATACCCGACGAATTTCTCGCGTACCTGTCTGCCCGGCAGGCAGACCTTGCGGCAACGCTCCCCTATGCCCTCGAACTCGCCCATCTGGAATGGCTGGAGCTTACCCTGGGTGTCGCCGAGACCGATCTGCCTCCCCAATACGACCCCGACGGCGACCCCTGGACCAGCACCGCCATTCTGAATCCGGTGCATGCCCTGCTACAATACCGTTACCCGGTGCAACGGCTGATTCTCGATCCGTCCTTCACCACGGCGCCGGGGCTCGCACCGGAGCCCAGCCCCCTCTTTCTCTATCGTGATGCGGAGGATGTCGTGCAGATGATCGTGCTGGACGCCCTTGGTCTCCGCCTTTTCGCTACACTGCGCGAAACGCCCATGCCCGGTGCCACCCTTTTCGCCCAGTGGCAGGAGTGCGGCCTGTTGGAGCAAGCGACGGACCTGCGCAGCCTGGAGGCAAGCATTCGCGCTTTTCTGCAGCGGATGCGGTCCGCAGGGGCCATTCTCGGCACTATACCTACGCCTCCATGAGCCACCCGGAAATCGAGCCGGGCTTTATCGTCCTCCACGGCGACCGCCTGGAATGGCTCAGCGATGCGGTCCTGGAGTGGCTGCGCGAGCACCCGTTGCGGCCGCTGGAAGAGGAAATCTTTCTCGTCCAGAGCAACGGCATCGCCGAGTGGCTGCAATGGACCCTGGCGGCCCATGAAGGCATCTGTGCGGCGGTGCGCGTCGCCCTGCCGGGGCGTTTTCTCTGGGAAAGCTATGGACGGGTGCTGGGCACCGGCATCGTCTCGGCCCGCTCGCCGCTGGACAAGGCCCCCCTCACCTGGCGACTGATGCGGCTCTTGCCGGAATTGCTGCCCCAACCCGATTTCGCCCCTCTGCGGCATTTTCTGGGGCAATCGCAACGACCTGGCGGTGCATTGGAACGGCGCTGGCAAATGGCCGCCCAAATCGCCGACCTCTTCGACCAGTACCAGGTCTATCGTGGCGACTGGCTGGCGGACTGGGCCGCCGACCAGTCGTCCCTGCGCCGTGGCGATGGCGAACGTATGGCCTTGCCCACCGACCAGCGCTGGCAACCCCGGCTCTGGTCGGCGTTGCGGCACGACCTGCAATGCCGCGAACAGGCTCAGGCACTGGGTCGGGCGCAGGTGCATGACCAGTTTCTCGCGGCTCTGAACGCCGGGCATCCCCCCGCTACACCGTTGCCCCGCCGCGTTATTCTCTTCGGGGCGGCCACTCTGCCGGAGCAGAGCCTGACGGCGCTGGCCGCGCTCGGGCAGCAGATGCAGGTGATTCTCGCGGTACCCAACCCCTGCCGCTATCACTGGGCCGATATCGTCTCGGGACGCGAATTGCTGCGGCGCGAACGCCGTCGCCAGGCGTTGCGCAACGACCGTGATCTGTCGGCCGTTGCGCCCGCAGATCTGCATGTGGAAAGCAATCCCCTGCTCGCGGCCTGGGGTCGTCAGGGCCGGGATTTTCTCAATCTGCTGGACCAGTTCGATGAAACGGCAGCGCTGCGGCAACGGATGGACATCCCGCGCATCGACCTCTTCAGCGAAGATCAGGGCGGCCCCCTCCTGCGCCAGTTGCAGGTGCAAATCCGTGATCTGGAGGGCATCAGGCCGGAAACCTGCACCGCGCTGGACGATAACGATCACTCCGTGGTCTTCCATATCGCCCACAGCGCCCTGCGCGAGGTGCAAATTCTCCACGATCAACTGCTGGACCGCTTCGCCACCGGCAAGCTACAGCCCCGCGACGTGATCGTCATGGTGCCGGAGATCGGTAGTTTTGCACCCCTCATCCGCGCCACCTTCGACCAGTATGATCGGAAGGATAAGCGTTACATTCCCTACCACATCGTCGACTTGCAAGCCCGCGACGAACAGCCCTTGCTCCAGGCCCTGGACTGGCTGCTGCATTTGCCCGAACAGCGCTGCCGGCAAAGCGAAATCCGCGATCTCCTCAACTGCCCCGCCCTGCGCCGCCGCTTTGCTCTGGAACTGGAAGACCTGCCCATCGTGCAGCACTGGCTGGCAGGCGCCGGCTGGCGCTGGGGCCTCTCGGCGGAACAACGCGCCGCCCTGGGCCTGCCCCATTGCGGTCCCCAGAACAGCGGCGAATTTGCCCTGCAACGCCTCTGTCTCGGTTATGCCAACGGCGACGACAGCCATTTCGCCGACATCGAGGCCTACGGCGAGGTGGGCGGGCTGGACGCCGCGCTCCTCGGCCCCCTCAGTCAATTGCTGGAGAGGCTGGAGCACTGGCAGCATGTTTTGGCTGAGTCCCTGATACCGGAGCACTGGGGCGAAGCGGCTCGCGCCCTGCTCACGGACTTTTTCAGCGCCAGCGATGACGACGACGAAGTCCTCCTGCAAAACCTGGAAGAGGTCCTGCGTCAATGGCAGGCGGATTGCGCGGCGGCAGATTTTAACGAAGTACTCCCCCTCGCCGTGTTTCGCGGCGCCTGGCTGGAAATGCTGGATGCCCCGGATTTAGGGCGCAGTTTTCTCGGCGGTGGCGTCACCTTTTGCACCCTCCTGCCTATGCGCGCGGTGCCCTACCCGCTGGTCTGCCTGCTCGGCATGAACGAGGGCGACTACCCCCGGCGTAGTCCCCGCCTGGACTTCGATCTCATGGCGCTGCCCGGCATGGCCCGCCCCGGCGACCGCTCCCGCCGCGATGACGATCGCTACCTGATGCTGGAAGCCCTCCTTGCCGCCCGACAGGAACTCTATATCAGTTGGGCCGGAAAGGATCAGCGCAACAACCACGATAGGGCGCCCTCTCTGCTGGTGGCGCAGTTGCGGGATGCCATTCGCGATGGCTGGCCGCTGTCCCTGGAAAAGCGCACTTTCGCGCATCCCCTACAGCCCTTCAGCCTGGAATATCTGCTCGGCAAACCTGGACTACGCACCTGGGCCCGCGA
>JAJZRT010000546.1 GCA_021802595.1 Pseudomonadota bacterium | reverse complement strand
GTCGATCCACGCCTTTGCCTGCCGGCACGCCTCTCTGAGCACCCACTCGCCGATCTGCACGATGTGGCCGCTGCGCTCCGCAAGCGGGATGAAGCGCGCCGGCGAGATCAGGCCGTCGGCCGGATGCTGCCAGCGCACCAGGGCTTCCGCACCGGTGATGCGGCCGCTGCGGATATCGATCTGTGGCTGGTAAAGCAGCAGGAACTCGCCCTGTCGCACCGCCCGGTTCAGCTCGCCGGTGAGGCGCATCTGCTCCAGCAGGTCGGCATTCATCGCCTGGGTGAAGAAACGGTAGGTGTTGCGTCCGGCCACCTTGGCGCTGTCGACCGCGGCATCGGCGCATTTCAGCAGGGTGTCGAAGTCCCTGCCGTCTGCCGGATACAGGCTGATTCCCACCGAGAACGACAGGTTCAGCGGATTGCCGTCGACGACGACGGGATCCGAAAACGCGTCGCGGATGGTGTTGGCGACCTGCGCGATCTCCGCCGAGTCGCGCAAGTCGGCCAGCAGGATGATGAATTCGTCGCCGCTCAGACGGCTCAGGGTATCGGTCGCCAGAATGCACTGCTGCAACCGCTCGACTGCTGCGACGAGAACCTTGTCGCCCACCTCGTGGCCGAAGCTGTCGTTGATCTGCTTGAAATTGTCGAGGTCGAGGTAGAGCACCGCCAGGTCCACGTGCCCGCTCTGCGCCACGCGTGCCGCATGCTCGAAGCGGTCGCGCAGCAGCAGTCGGTTGGGAAGATGGGTCAACGGGTCGAACTGCGCGAGGAAGGCCAGCTTCTCCTTCGCCGCCTCGTGCTCCGCGCGTGTGCGCAAACTCATGATGCCGTAGGCGAGGTCGCTGGCGAGCTCCTCCAGCAGGCGCACTTCGTCGGGATCGAAAGCATCCGCCTCGCGCGCGTACATGGTGAGGGTGCCCAGCACCTGCGCATCGCCGATCAGCGGCAACGAAATGCTGGAGCGGTAGCCGCGCTGGATCGCCGCTTCTCGCCACGGCGCCATCCTGGGATTGGTCAGGACGTCCTGGTTGATGCTGGGCAGGCCGGTACGGATCGCGATCCCGGTCGGCCCCTGGCCGAGAGGCGTGTCCGCCCAGGTGATGTGGATGGTGTCGAGGTAGCCGTTCTCGTAACCGGATTGCGCGACAGGACGCACCGTGCGGGCCTCGTCGTGCTCCACGTAGCCGACCCAGGCCATCAGATAGCCGCCGCTCTCGACGCACAGGCGGCAGATCTCGCCCAGCAGCTTGTATTCATCCTCGGCGTGCACCAGCGCCATGTTGCAGTCGCTCAACAGACGCAGCGAACGGTTGAGTTTCTTCTGCCGCGCCTCGCTCTGGCGCAGATCGGCGGTCATGCGCTCGGCCAGCGCAAGCGCCCGCATGCGCCCCGTCACCAGCAGCCACACGACCAGCGCCAGCATCACGCTGCCGATCGTGCCGGAGAGCGCGATGAAATTCGCCCGGTCGGCCCTCAGCCGGGCATCGAAGGCAGGCAGCGAGCTGATCTCCAGCCTCCATTGATGGCCGAAGAGCGGAAGGATCCGCGCCACCCGGAAAGCCGGTGACGCACGTCCCATCTGGCCGTTTGAATCGAACATCAGCGCCGGCTCGCCGGCAGCGTTGTCATCGTGGATCTTGAGGTCGAGCACCGCGCTGATCTCGCCGAAGTGCCTGCCCAGGATCCCCTTCATCAGATCGTCCATGCGGAACGGCGCGTAGACCCAGCCGAGCAGGTTCGCACGGCGCTCGTCCACGGTCCGGTGCGGGGCCTGGGCGCGATAGACGGGCAGGTACATGAGGAAGCCGGCCTGGGCGTTCTGGTCGATTTCCTGCACCAGCCGAACCTTGCCGGAAATCCAGACCCTGTCAGTGTCGCGCGCCCTTTCCATAGCCGCCCGGCGCACCGGCTCGGCATACATGTCGTAGCCGAAGGCACGCTGGTTGCGCCAGTTGAATGGCTCCAGATAGACAATGGACGTGTAGACGTCGCGCTCGCCTGCGGGCTGGATGTCGTAGCCGGGAAAACCTTCGGCCCGCACGGCTGCAACGTGCGCCGCCTTGTCCGGCGGCGCCACCCGCAGGGCGAATCCCACCCCCTGGATGCCAGGGTACTTGTCCTCGAGCCTGAGGGTACGGACATATTCGGCGAACTCCGCGCGCTCGACCGAACTCGAAGCCGCGAACAGGCCGGCGGCACCTTCCAGGATCTGCTCGTACTTGGCCATCCGGGTGTTGATTTCGGCGACGACTTCGCTGGCGCGGAAATCGAATTCGTCATGCAGGGCCTGCCGGGCGGACACGCGGGCTGCATCCTGGAGCGCATAGGTCAGCCCCAGCCCCAGCAGCAGGATGACGGGCGGAATGAACAGCAGGCGGGCGAATGCCCTGCTACGCTGCACCGTACGTCTCCGGCGACAGGAACGCCGTCACGCCGCGCCGCGGCGGGCGCGTCAGGCAGCTTCGCTTCCTGCGAACAGAAAAGCGCGGCTCAGCCGCGCTTGATGAGTGTACCGACACCTTCCGGGGTGAGGATTTCCAGCAGCAATGCGTGCTCGACACGGCCATCGATGATGTGCGCAGTCTTCACGCCGCTGTTCACGGCGTCGACTGCGTAGCCGACCTTGGGAATCATGCCGCCGGAGATGGTGCCGTCGGCGATCAACTCGTCGACCTCGCGCGGGGTCAGCCCGGTCAGGAGCTTCATCTGCTTGTCGAGCACCCCGGGGGTGTTGGTCATGAAGATCACCTTCTCCGCCTGCAGCACGCCGGCGATCTTGCCGGCGGCGACGTCGGCGTTGATGTTGTAGGCGTTGCCCTCCTTGTCGGTGCCGAGCGGCGCCACCACCGGGATGAAATCGCGCGCGTCGAGCACCTGGATGATTTCGGGGTCGATGCTGGTGACCTCGCCGACCTGGCCGATGTCGAGCATCTCGTCTTCCTTTTCCTTGCTCTTCACCAGCATCTTCTTGGCATGGATGAAGTTGCCGTCCTTGCCGGTGAGGCCCACCGCGCGGCCGCCGTGCTTGTTGATCAGCGTCACGATGTCCTGGTTGACCAGCCCGCCGAGCACCATCTCGACCACGTCGAGCGTCTCCTCGTCGGTGACGCGCATGCCCTGGATGAATTCGCTCTGCTTGCCGATGCGCTGCAAGAGGCCGGCGATCTGCGGACCGCCGCCGTGCACCACCACCGGGTTCATGCCGACCAGCTTCAGGAGCACCACGTCCTTGGCGAAGGCCTCCATCAGGTGGCGCTCGGTCATGGCGTTGCCGCCGTACTTGATGACGATGGTCTTGTCGTAGAAACGCTGGATGTAGGGCAGCGCCTCGGACAGGATGTTGGCCTTCTCGGCGGCGGTGTGGGAAGCGGTCATGGCGGCTCCGGAACGGGTTTCGCGGATTTTACGCCAAGAAAAAGGAGGCGCGCAGCCGCAGGAAACCAGACTCAAAAATCAGTTGCCGCCTGCGGTCGCGGCCCCCACAATGCCGGCATCCCGCGTCCTGGATGACCGATGAATTCGCTCGACGCCCACGCCTGGCTGGCCGACCATGGCGACTACCTGTTCCGGGTGGCGCGCCGCCAGCTGCATTCGGACGAACTGGCCGAAGACGCGGTGCAGGAAACCCTGCTCGCCGCGCTGTCGGCGCAGGCACGCTACGCCGGCGACGCCAGCCCGCGCACCTGGCTCGTCGCCATCCTCAAGCACAAGATCGTCGACTGCATCCGCCGCCAGATGCGCGAAACCGCCCTGCCGCGCGACGAGGACGATGCCGAGTCGGTCGACCTGCTGTTCAGGCAGGACGGCCACTGGGCCGAACCCGTCAAATCCTGGGGCAACCCGCAGGCCGACGCCGAACGGGGCCAGCTGCGGCGCGCGCTGGACGAATGCGCCGACCGTCTGAAGCCCT
>JAJZRT010000545.1 GCA_021802595.1 Pseudomonadota bacterium | reverse complement strand
GTGCCAATGGCTAAGCCTGTGGTGCCGATGTTGGGTGAGCCGTTGCCGGGCGACTTGGGGCCGGCCATCGTGCATGCGCAGAACCACGGGAACACGAGCGCGTACACCCCCGCGCAACCCGGTCGCATCGCACAGCCGGGCGATACCGAGGATGTGGCGCGTTCGTCAGTGTTCTTTCGCAGCAGTAGTGCAACAAAGGCGGCACCGGCAACCACCGCAGCCGCAATCCAGCCCGAGCAGACATCAGCCAATCAGGGCTTCAATCCGATGGGAACAGCATCGACACAGCCGTCCGACCCGACGGCGATACAGAACCGGCAGGATCAGAAGCAGGCTTTCGTCGCCAATGGCGGCGATACCACCACCCGCAATCCGGCCAGCCTGCAACGGCCAACCTCGCCCTACCAGGTGATGGCGGGTACCATCATTCCGGCGGCGCTGGTGACAGGCATCAACTCCGACCTGCCGGGCCAGGTCATCGCCAATGTCACCGAGCCGGTCTACGACACGGCCACGGGTCGCTTCCTGCTGATCCCACAGGGGTCGCGGCTGATCGGCCGCTACGACAGCCAGGTTTCATTCGGTCAGCGACGGATGCTTCTGGTGTGGACGCGCTTGATCCTGCCCGACACCTCATCCATTTCGCTCGACCGTCTGCCCGGTATCGACCCGGCTGGTTATGCCGGGCTGGAGGATGGCGTCGATTGGCACTGGGATCGCATCATCGCCGGTGCCGCGTTGTCCACGCTGCTCGGTGTCGGTGCCGAGCTGGCAGCACCCAACAACAGCGGCAGTACCGGTGGCGTGACCGTCGCCGTTCGCCAGAGCGCGCAGGACACCGTGAACCAGGTCGGTCAGGAGATCACCAAACGCAACCTGAGTATCCAGCCGACGCTCACCATCCGGCCCGGCTTCCCGATGCGGGTAATGGTGAACAAGGATCTGACCCTGCGTCCGTACCAGCCGCTGTTCTTCCAGAGGGGATCGTCGCAATGAGTCAAGCCAGTAGCAAGCTGCGGCTGGGGCCGCTGCCGAAAACCGAGACAGTAAAGCTCACTATCTCATTGACGCTCGCGCTCAAGGCCGATTTGGAGCGCTACGCCGCGCTGCATGCGCAGACCTACGGCGAACCGGTCGATGCCGCCACATTGATCCCGCATATGCTGGAATCGTTCATGGCACGGGATCGGGGATTCAGGCAGACTAGGGCGAAATGATTCACAGCGACGCCGCATCAGCACAATCGCAATATGCGTATTCCGGCCCGACTGATCACCTATTCCGGTCTTCGTTGACCACCTGCCCGACTTGCGCTGGAAATGCCCGCTTCCAGGAGAATAGTTCGATAGGGGCTTTGCCTGAAGCCCGCCCACACGATATTTCGATGCGACTGAGGTTGGCTCTGCGATCGGAAACAGGACGTTTAGGCTTTCAGTCGGGATGTCTCAGTTTCGGCCAAACCAGACTGTGGCAGTGGAGACGAAATTCTGGTGACTGACTGCTTTCGCGTTATGACTGTATGAGGCCGGTATCGAGTCAGGGACTCCGTATCAATAGCAATACCTCGCCTGTCCACGCCGTCCTGATCTCCTCCTTGTTGCGTACTCGTTGAGCGAGTTGAACCCCTGTCGCATTGAGCGCGCGGGCAAGGATTACTAGCGCCTCTTCGTAACGCTGGTCTCCGACAGGAATTGTGACCAGTGCAAAACGTCCGGGCTTTTCGAATGATACGGTGCCAATCCAGAGCTGATTTCCATCGGAGTCCAATACCACGCTGCTCTTCCAAAGACGAAGGACGAGTTCCCGCGGTCCCTCTTGGCTCGCAGGCAATGGGAAAATCATCCGCAGCGCCTCGTGTCTGCCATCGTGGACTTGCGGAAGGAGGGGCAATTCCTCCAGCGTCGCGGCGGGCGCCAACCATCGCAAGGCCGTGCGGACATTCAAGGAAACGGGCTCACGCCAGCCCTGTGTCTTGAGCATCCGCTGCACGTCGCTCAGCGATCCCGCCCACTGCACGTTGAGGGGTTGTTCATACTCGCCTTCGAGGTCCTGACGATAGACCGGCAAACGCCGCCACTCCGTCTGCCACCACGTCGTCGCGTCGAGGCATTGGGTCATCTGGCTTGGCGCATAGCGCTGCAAGTCGGCGGAATACTGCGTGGTCACGTGCCATCCGCCCACGAGCGTAAATGCGAACAGCACCGCGGCGGGAAGTCCTCGCGGAGATGGAGCCGATACGGGATGGCGATAGTAGGCGATGGCCAGCAAGCAGACCCAGGCGAGCCCGAGACTCAGGCCGCCGATCACGTCCGACAGCCAGTGCGCACCCAGATAGAGGCGCGAGGCGGCAATGACGCTGATGAGCAATGTGGCCACCGCGTACACCATCCAGCGGCGCGGTCGGGCGAATTGGCCCGCGATGAGTGCGGCCAGGAAACCGTAGGCCACCATGCTCAAGGTGGCGTGGCCACTGGGAAAGGCATAGGCGGACAGTCCGTCGTAGAGGTCCGCAAGCGGCCGGGGCCGTTGCAGTACCTGCTTGACCGCGGTGGCGGCGACCTGCCCGAAGCCGATTGCCGCCACCCAGTACCTCGCGGCGCGCCAGCTCCTGCGCCACATGAGCCATGCCAATACCGCTGCGGCGAGCAGCGCGATCACCACGCCGTCGCCCAGCTCCGTCGCGAACACCATGACCCTGTCGCCCCATGGCGTGCGCAAGCCTTGCAGGAGTTGATAGACACCCTGATCCGCGCGCACCAACGGGTCGCCGGTGACCACGTCTTCCAGAACGCCGAGGAACAGCCAGGTGGAACCGATCAGTAGGGCTCCGATCAGCAGCAACGCCCTGGCTTCCGGGCGCGACGGATCAAGCACGCCGCCGAATAGCCTGTTCAGGCGAGGACGGCCGCCGCCCCAGGTCAGAATTCTTTGCGCGATCCAACCGGCCCGTGGAGAGAGCACCCGAAAACTCCAGTGAACCAGCCACAACAGGAACCACGTCGAAGCGACCAGCAGGACCAGCAGCGCCGCCAGCCTTGCCGCAACGGCGCCTGCGAGCGCAAGCGACGCGCCGAAGGCCATGCCGGGCAACAGATAGGCTGGCGCCCAGGCGAAGGCCGACAGGACGTTCACGGCGTAGAAAAGCGCCGGCCGCATCCCGAGCATCCCGGCCACGGCGGGAACGATCGGGCGTACCGGGCCTACGAAACGGCCGAATAGGATGCTCTTGGCGCCGTGGCGACGAAAGAAATTTTCTCCACGCGACAGCCGTTCTAGATGGCCGCGGAACGGCCAAACGGAACGCAGGCGATCACGGTAGTGGCGGCCGAGCCAGTAGCTGATGCCGTCGCCGGCTACTGCGCCCGCGACGGCAGCAAGCAGCGTCGGCCAAAATTCGAGTGCCCCGAGAGCGACGAGCGCCCCGGCTGCGACCATCACCGCGGCGCCCGGCATGACCAACCCCACTACGGCCAGCGACTCGCCCGAAGCGACGAGAAAAACGCCCGCCAGTGCCCAGTGGGGATGCTGGGCAATCCAGTTCAGAAAGGATTGGATGTCGATGTGGTGCCCTCCCTCTCGATGCCCGCATGCCACTCGCTAGGAAGCCGCGCGGACTCCCCAGCGCTTGAGCGCGATGACTGCCAACGCCAGGGCGCAAAAGAGCGCGCCTGCATGGAACGTGAAGGCTGGTCCGAGCCGGTCCCACAGCAGCCCGGCCAGCGCGCTGGCAATCAGCATGGTCAGGCCGCTGAGCAGATTGAAGAAGCCGAATGCGCTGCCGCGCAGGTCGGCGGGCGCGGTATCCGCCACCATGGTCGCCAGCAGCCCCTGGGTCATGCCCATGTGCAGGCCCCACAGGGCGACGCCGAGGAAGACCACGCCCCAGGACTGAGCATAGGCCAGCACGAAATC
>JAJZRT010000544.1 GCA_021802595.1 Pseudomonadota bacterium | reverse complement strand
ACAGCTATGCGCCGGGTGTTATCCAGTGACAGCCTGACTAGTTCGCGGTGACATTTCGCAACCTCCGTGGGCAGTTCAGCCCCTCTTGAAACCAGGTCGTCCCGACCCTTCGATATTTGGTAGGCGCGATTGGACTCGAACCAACGACCCCCACCATGTCAAGGTGGTGCTCTAACCAGCTGAGCTACGCGCCTAATGCGGGGCGCATCATAACCGAAAGGCTGCGGCGGTGTCGAGTCGGCACGGGTTTTTTTCACGCATGCGCGCCGTGCATCGATCATCACTTCGCGCGGACCGCCGTGTCCGCAGCGAAACCAGGACAGGGCGCCACTCTCAATCCAGGTTCAGCTTGCGGATGCGTCGCCAAAGCGTCGTGCGGTCGATGCCGAGCATCTTCGCAGCTGCCGCCTTGTTGCCCTCGCAACGCTTGAGCGCAAAAAGAATCTGCCCGCGTTGCTGGCTCTCCGTGTTGTCCGCGGCGCCCGTCTGCGGCGCAGGCAGGCGCGCGCCCCGATCGTGATAATCACGGATATCGAGCGGCAGGCTTTCCGGCCGGATGACGCCGTCGATTGCACAGATCAGCGCGTGTTCCATCGCATTCTCCAGCTCGCGCACGTTGCCGGGCCAGGGATAGTCCAGCAGCAGGCGCAACACGTCGGCCCCCAGGACGGCCTTGGCATATCCGCGCCGGGCGAGGGCTGCCAGGAAATGGTCGATGAGCAGGGGAATGTCGGCCTTGCGGCTGCGCAAGGGCAGGATGTGCAGGGAGATGACCGACAGCCGATAATACAAGTCGGCGCGGAACTGGCGCGCTTCCACGGCCAGCTTGAGGTTGCGGTTGGAAGCCGAAACGATGCGCACGTCGACCGATTGACTCCGGTTCGAGCCGACCGGCTCGAAACTCCGCTCCTGCACGGCCTTGAGGAATTTCGCCTGCATGGGGAGCGGCACCTCGCCCACTTCGTCCAGAAACAGGGTGCCGCCATCCGCGGCGGCAAAACGGCCGGCACGATCCCCGCTCGCCCCGGTAAATGCGCCCCGCACGTGGCCGAAGAACTCCGACTCCATGAGTTCGGAGGGAATCGCTGCGCAATTGACTTCCACAAGCGGATGAGCGACGCGCGCGCTCAGGCGATGCAGTTGGCGTGCCAGGACGTTCTTGCCGGTCCCGGATTCTCCCTGCAGCAGCACGTAAGCCTGGGTGGAGGCAACCTGCCTGAGCTGGCGCAGCACATCGAGCATGTGTGGATCACGAGTGATGAAGTCCCGCTGTCCCCCTTCGGTCGCCTCGCGCAGGCGCTTGAGATCGGTAATGTCGCGCAACATCACCAGCCGGATCGGGTTGCTTTTTTTCCGCTCGATCAGCCCCGTGCGCAACAGGAAGCAGCGACTGCCCGAGGCCAGATCGAACCAGCGCTCGATCTCCACGACGCCCTCCTGCCGCCGGCTCACCGCATCGCCGAAACCCTGCTCGATCAGGCCACGCGTGATGGCCAGCTTGAAATTGACGCCACCGATATCGTTGAGGGATTTCAGCGCCACCCCGACCGGGATTTCCATCAGGTGACGCAAGGCCGCATTGGCAAACAGCACGCTTCCGTCCTGGTTGGCAATCAGAATGCCCTGATCGATTCCTGAAAGCACGCTTTCAAGAATTTCAGCGTGTTGCCATAGGTTTTCGTCATGCATTATCAGGGAGTCCATCCGTTGCGCAACAGCAACGAAATATATAACACATTGATTAATTTATAAATATTACAAGACACAAACCATATGCAACGGTCGATTGCAACATTTTCGGTTGACCATGAACAGAATAATCATATAAAACAATAACTTATAATCTGGCACACCAGTTGCTCAGTGGATTCGTGCAGGGACAGTCCCTGTATCTGTAGACATAGGAGAGTAAACACATGGCTGATCTGAAAAAGGCAATGGGCATTCCGGGCGCATACGCCGCCGGTGAATTTTCCGCCACCGGGGAGCTTCTGAACTACATGGGCAATATCAGCATCCAGGCGGCGAAGATGGCGGCCCAGATGTGTGCGGCCAACTTGATGATGGGCAAGATGCAATCGTCGGGCTGGACGGCCTATACCGGCAAGGAGGGTTTCGAGCCAACGACGGGCTTCGCCGTCTCGGGCCCGGAGAATTCCGCCCTGATCGTCGGCAATGTCGGCGTGTTTGTCCGCAACAAGGAAACGGATTTCGATCGCGCCTTCGAAATCCTGGCTTCGCTTTAATTGGAGAGCATGATGAGCAACCTCAATGAACTGTTGAAAATCAAGGGCGTGTTCGCTGCCGGCAGTTTTTCCGATGACGGCAAACTCACCGGTTACGCGGGCGAAATCAGCGAGGATGAGGCAGCCATGGCAGCGGCCATGTGCGCAGCCAACATGCACATGGCGCGCATGCAGACGGACGGATTCACGGCCATGAGCGGAGAGTCTGGATGGACGCCGGCCACGGGATTTTCCCTCGCCGGCCCGCGTTTCTCTGTCTGCGTCATGGGGAATGTGGGCGTGTTTGCCCGCCTGGGCGAGGCTTCGTTCAATGAAGTCTTCAAGGCGCTCTCGGCGTACAAATAAGGCGTTCGTTCAAACGGCCAGCCCAGGCTGGCCGTTTTTTCATTTGGATTTGGAGCGATTTGATGGGTGATTTTCTCAGTGCCGGATGGATTGAACGGTATCAATCCTTGTGGAATCAGCGGCCCGACCTCGTGGAAGGCCTCAGGGGCTTCAATGCCCTGATCGAGTATGGATGGGAGGATGGGTCCAGGCCTTCCGCTTATCTGTTGGTGGATGACGGACGGGCGGTGGACAGGGCCTGGGCCGACGCGCCAGCCAAACCCGACTTCGTGATGAAGGCCAGCGTGGAAAACTGGCAAAGGCTCCTGGATGGCAGCCTGTCGGGGCGCGCGGCGCTGCTGACCAAGAAGCTCAAATTTCAGGGCTCGATGATCACGGCGATGAAGTACATGGGGCCGTTCGAAAAAAGCATCGCCCTGCTGAAAGAGGCCTGAACAGCCCGGGGTCGAAGGAAAAGCCGGCCCCGGTCTGGGCCGTGGACGGGAAGCTCCCGGACACGGTCATCCTGAAAATCCCGTACCCGGACATGCGCTTTTCCGTGCGCGCCTCCGCATCGAACGAGTCTCACCCATCCCTGCCGCCCGCCCCCGTTTGCAAGCCCCGCCAACCCCAACGCCGCATCACCTCGTAGCGCGCGCCGCCGGATTCGGCGACCGATTTCACCAGGGCAAAGTCCTTCACCGGCCAGGCCACGGCCCGGCAGGCCGGCACTTCCCCGCCATCCGACTTGCGCAGCAGCGTGACGTGCGGCACATGTGGACGATTGTCGACGGAAAAGCCCGCCATGCGCAGTTGCGCATTCAAGGCCTTGACCAGTTCGACATGCTGCGGCGGCGTCTTGCTCACCCCAAGCCAGCCGATACGGTTGTGGCGCCAGTAGCCGGCTTGGTCGAGCAGCAGCGCATAGGGGTCGACCGCCACTGCGTCGGCGCAGGCGATCGCGGCGTCGAGCCTGTCGACGGGCGTTCTACCCAGGAAGGCGAGCGTGATGTGCAGGGTGTCGGCGCGCATGCGGCGGCCGCCCCAGTGCTGGTGCAGCCATTTGCCGGTGCGGTCGAGCGCGTCGCGGGTAGCGTCGTCGGGCCACAGGGCGAAGAAGAGCCGCAGCGTTTCCGAGCGCGGCGGCGCGGTTTCAGCCACGCACGATCAGGCACACCGCCTCGGCGGCGATGCCTTCGCCGCGCCCGGTGAAGCCGAGCTTTTCGGTGGTGGTGGCCTTGACGTTGACGCGGTCGAGGGCGATGCCGAGGTCGTCGGCGATGTGGGCGGTCATGCGCGCGATGTAGGGCGCCATTTTCGGCGCCTGCGCGATGATCGTGGC
>JAJZRT010000543.1 GCA_021802595.1 Pseudomonadota bacterium | reverse complement strand
CGTGTCCGTGGAAGGCGAACTGGGCTGCCTCGGCTCGCTTGAGACCGGCAAGGCCGGCGAGGAAGACGGCCACGGCGCCGAGGGCACGCTCGACCACTCGATGCTGCTGACCGACCCCAACGAAGCCGCCGACTTCGTGTCCAAGACCCACGTCGACGCCCTGGCCATCGCCATCGGCACCTCGCACGGCGCCTACAAGTTCACCCAGAAGCCCACAGGCAAGGTGCTGCGCATCGACCGCGTGAAGGAAATCCACGCCCGCATCCCCAACGTCCACCTGGTGATGCACGGTTCCTCCTCGGTGCCGGAAGACTGGCTTGCGATCATCAACAGCTACGGCGGCGACATGGGCCAGACCTATGGCGTCCCGGTCGAAGAGATCGTCGAAGGCATCAAGAACGGCGTGCGCAAGGTCAACATCGACACCGACCTGCGCATGGCCTCCACCGGCGCGATCCGCAAGCACCTGGCCGAGAACAAGTCCAACTTCGACCCGCGCAAGTTCCTCAAGGAAGCCACCAAGGGCATGAGCGAGATCTGCAAGGCTCGCTACGAAGCCTTCGGCGCCGCCGGCCAGGCCAGCAAGATCAAGAAGGTCTTCAACCTGGAAGAAATGCAGAAGCGCTACGACAAGGGCGAACTCGATCCCAAGGTCAACTGATCGTCGGCTTGCCGAAATCAGACGCTGGAATCAAATGGGACGCTGCGGCGTCCCATTTTTTCGGTGTCAGGCATCCAAAGATGCGGTAGATGAGGCGGCGGCTTTCGGCTACTTCCGGAAACTCATGCAGACAATAAAAGGCCCTGCAAATGCAGGGCCATTGTGTGTTTAGCTGGAAAACTTAAGCTGTTTTCGACGAACTACCGTCAGCCCGAGCAATCCCAGACCAAAAATCCACAACACACCTGGTTCCGGCACTGGAGATGCCACGAAACCATGGGCGCCTATGCCGTCATAGTAATAGCCGACGATCTGTCCCCTGCCATTTATCCCTGTGAGATAAGTATTGCCGGTGGCATCGGGGTGGCTGAAGGTCGTGTACGTAATACCATCGTACAGAAATCCATGAATACCCGTGGCATCGCCGTAATGGCCAACCACTTGCCCGAGGTCGTTAATACCGGTGGCCTGTGTGCCGATCGATCTATCGGTCGCATTGGGGTCATCAAGGGTCAGGTAGGTGCCGCCAACATACATGAAGCCATGTGAACTGGTGGCATCCCCGTAGGTGCCCACGACTTGGCCGAGGTTGTTAATACCTCTCGCCAATGTGAAGAGAGTCGCGTTGGGGTCATTAAGGGTCATGTAGGTGCTGCCGTTGTACCAGAATCCATGGTGGCCCGTACCCGTGCCGTCATAGAAATGACCGACGACCTGTCCGCTGTTATTGATTCCCGTGGCAAATGTGAAGCCGGCGTATGCGCCGGGTTTATTGAGAATCGTATAGCTACTGCTGTTGTACACAAAACCGCCCTGAGCTGAGGCGCCAGTGCTATAGGTGCCCGCTATCTGCCCAAAGTTGTTGATACCGGACGCCTGAGTGTGACCAGAGCCGGGAGCCTTGAAGGTTGTGTAGGTGCCGCCCTTATACACGAAGCCATGATTACCCGTGTAATCCGAACTGTAACCAAAGCCCACCACCTGCCCGCCGTCGTTGATCCCCATGGCATACGTATAGCCCTGAAGCGCGTTAGGATCATCAAGGGTGGTAAACGTAAAAGGCGTCGCCTGAGCGGTCGACACCGTTATCAATATGCAGAAACCCAGAGTCACTTTTTTCATTTTCCTCCCCCTTGTTGTTGTGTCATGCCGAAATGCCTAGTTGCACACTGGCTGTTATTTTCTCCGGCAAGGCTCAAGCAAGTACCACGCCGCAACACGACTCTTATATGCGCGGTTCATATGGAACATGGAGTTACAGGATTGGGGCAGGGGACGAACCTGCCGGACCGGCAAGGCCCACCACTGAAATGTAAGGAATTCCGACAGGCTGAGATGCAAGAGTGCCCGGAGCCTGCTCTGATCATATGCAGAGCCGCAGCGTTAAAAGCAGAGCCCATGCGAGGTCTATAAAACCCCCTAAAAAGAAAAAAACCATCCCCGGAAGGATGGCCTAAATGCGTCCATTGTTTACTTCCAGGTCTAAGCTTGAGTCGTTACCCCAGCATCGCCTTCAACGCCGCCAGCCGGTCGCTGCCGCTGGCCTTGGCGTCGGCGCTGGAGGGTTTCTCCGGCTGGCGCACGTCGTCGCCCAGTTCGTCGATGAAGCGCGACGGGTCGCAGGCAACCGTTTCGCGCGCCCGTTTGCGGCGTGAGCAGTAGGACAGCGTCAGCGACTTCTTCGCGCGGGTGACGCCGACGTACATCAGGCGGCGTTCCTCTTCCAGCCGGCCTTCGTCCACCGCATCGCGGTGCGGCAGGATGTTCTCCTCGACGCCAACCAGGAAGACGTGGCCGAACTCGAGCCCCTTGGCGGCGTGCAGGGTGGACAGGCGCACAGCGTCGGGCTCTTCCTCCTCGCGGCCTTCGAGCAGCGTGATCAGCGCGATGGTCTGCGTCAGCTGCAGCAGGTCCTTCTCGTCCTCTTCGCCCTTCTTGCCGATCCAGGCGGCGAATTCGAGCACGTTGTTCCACTTGTTCTGCGCCGCGCGCTGGTCGTCCTGGTCGAACAGGTAGACCTCGTAGTCGATGGTCTTCAAGAGGTCGTTCAGCAGTTCGCCCGCCGGCTCGCGCGGCACGCGTTCCTCAAAACGGTTGATGAAGTGGCAGAACTCGACCAGCGGCGCCAGATGGCGTTCGCCGATCTGTGCCCCGGCCGCGGCCGAGAACACCGCCTCGAACAGGCTCACGTGCAGGGTGGCCGCGACCTGGCCGAGCTTTTCCAGCGTGGCGGCGCCGATGCCGCGCTTGGGCGTGGTGACCGCGCGGATGAAGGCGGGGTCGTCGTCGCTGTTGGCGATCAGGCGCAGGTAGGCGATGACGTCCTTGATCTCGGCCTTGTCGAAGAACGATTGCCCGCCCGACAGCTGATAGGGCACCTTCTCGTTCCTGAGCGCCTGCTCGAAGATGCGCGCCTGGTAGTTGCCGCGGTAGAGGATGGCGTAGTCGCGCCACTCGGTGCGGTGCTGGAACTTGTGCGACAGCAGCCGCATGACGACCGACTCGGCCTCGTGCTCGTCGTCCTTGGTGGGCATGATCTGGATCGGGTCGCCGATGCCGAGGTCGCTCCACAGGCGCTTCTCGAACAGCTTGGGGTTGTTGGCGATCAGGCTGTTGGCGGCCTTGAGGATGCGCACCGAGGAACGGTAATTCTGTTCCAGCTTGACCACGTGCAGGTGCGGGTAGTCGTCGCGCAGCTGACGCAGGTTGTCGGCCGACGCGCCGCGCCAGCCGTAGATCGCCTGGTCGTCGTCGCCGACCGCGGTGAATGACGCGCGCACGCCGGTGAGCTTGCGCAGCAGCTGGTACTGCGCGACGTTGGTGTCCTGGTATTCGTCGACCAGGATGTGGCGCAGGCGGTTCTGCCATTTCTCGCGCAGTTCGGCGTGGGTGTCCAATAATTCAGCTGGCAGACGGATCAGGTCGTCGAAGTCGACAGCCTGGTAGGCGCGCAACGTGGCGTCGTAGCGGTCGTAGATCTTCGCGTAGGCGCGCGCGTTGTCGTCCTCGGCCGTCTGCAACGCGGCGGCGGGCGACTTCAGCTCGTTCTTCCACAGCGAGATGCGCGACACCGCGCGGCGGATCTCCTGCTTGTCGGTGGTCTTGAGGATTTCCGAGACGATGCCCGCAGCGTCGGCCGAGTCGAGGATCGAGAACGAGGGCTTGAGCTCGGCGAATTTCGCGTCCTCGCGCAGCATGCGCAGGCCCATCGAGTGGAAGGTGGTGACGATCAGGCCCTTGGTGTTGACGCCCTG
>JAJZRT010000542.1:788-3940 GCA_021802595.1 Pseudomonadota bacterium | reverse complement strand
CCCGAACTCGCCGACGAGATGAGCCGGGATCCGGCGCACTACACGATGGAAGGGCAGTCGCGCGAGATGACGGTGCTGTTTTCCGACATTCGCGGCTTCACCGATTTTTCCGAGAAGCTGCCGCCGGCCGAACTCGCCGAGGTATTGAACGCCTACCTGTCGACCATGACGCGCATCATCCAGCAGCACCAGGGCACCATCGACAAGTACATCGGCGATGCCATCATGGCCTTCTGGAATGCGCCGCTGGATCTGGCGGACCATGCCAGCCGCGCGGTACAGACGGCGCTCGACATGCAGGCCGCGCTGCCGCAACTGAACCGGGAATTCGCCGCACGGGGCTGGCCCGAGGTGAAAATTGGCATCGGCGTCAACAGCGGGCGCATGAGCGTCGGCAACATGGGCTCGGAATTCCGCATGTCGTACACCGTGATGGGCGATGCGGTGAACCTCGGTTCGCGCCTCGAAGGCATCACCAAGCAGTATGGCGTCGGCATTCTCGCCACCCAGCCCACCGTCGATGCCGACCCGGTGCATGCCTTCATGAAGATCGACGTGGTGCGCGTCAAGGGCAAGGAAACCCCTGTGGCGATCTATCAACCCCTGGGCCGTAAGGATGAGTTGTCCGAGCAGGCGAAGATGATTGCTCGCGTATTCGAGGCGGCTTTTGCGCGCTATCAGGCACGGGACTGGGACGCGGCCACGAAAATGTTGACCGACCTGAAAGCCGCCGCGCCCTGCAGCGTGTGCGATATTTACATCGAGCGCATCGCACATTTCCGCGACGTGCCGCCTCCTGCTGACTGGGACGGTGTATTCGTCTATACAACGAAATAACCATGAAACTCACCGTATTGGGATGCAGCGGCGGTATCGGCAGCGGGCGCCACACCACCAGCCTGCTGGTCGACGACGACGTGCTGATCGACGCCGGCAGCGGCCTCACCACGCTCGGTTTCGAGCAGCTGGTGAAGATCGACCACGTGTTCCTCACCCATGCCCACCTTGATCACGTACTGGGCCTGCCGCTGCTGCTCGACAGCGTCGGCGACCTGCGCGACGGTCCGGTGACGCTGCATGCGCTGCCCGAGGTGCTGGACGTGTTGTCCGCCCACCTGTTCAACTGGCAACTGTGGCCGGATTTCCGCACGATACCCAGCACGGAGGCGCCATGGCTGCGCTTCGCGCCGCTCGGATTCGGCGAGGCCTTCACCCTGAAAGGACGCACGTTCCGTCCGTTGCCGGTCAACCATGTGGTGCCGGCATGCGGCCTGCATCTCGCCACGCAAGCGGGCAGCCTGGTGTTCAGCGGCGATACCACCCACAGCGATGCCTTCGTTGCCGCGCTCAACGCCATTCCCGACCTGCGTCATCTCATCATCGAAACCTCGTTCGAGAACGGGCTCGCCGAGATCGCCAGGGCCTCGAAGCATCACTGGCCCGATTCGCTGGCGGCGGAATTGAAGGCGCTCAGCGTGCAGCCCGAGGTGTGGATCACCCACCTGAAACCGGGCAACGAGTCGGCGATCATGAACGAACTGCGCGAGGCGGCACCCGGCTGGGGTGTGGAGGCCTTGATGCAGGGACAGGTGATCGAACTGTAGGCCCGGCCTGCCCTGGTCAGGGCGCGAAGGTTGCCAGTTCCGCCTCAAGTGCCTCCGCGCTCAGGCCCTCGAATGCCTCCCGGCTGAACAGGGTGACGGCGCCGCCCATTTCGCTCCAGCCATACCCGCGGCTTTGCGCGCCCAATCGGCTGCTGTCCTGCGGCACGCGGGCGACGAGGTGCAGGCAGTTCCGGCTGTAGATCAGGTTGTAGGGGATGTTGCGCTCGTGCAGCTGGTCGAGTTCGAACCAGGCGTCGGCAGGTTCGGTGAAGCGCCTGCAGGGCAGGGGGTAGGGCACGGCGCCGCCGTTATGGGCGAAGCGCGGATCCTGGATCGGCAGCGGGTCGGTCTGTACGAAGCTCTGGAAGTGCAGATGATTGACCGAGGCGCCGGCGCCAATGCTGTTGTAGGCGAGACAGAGTCCACGCACGCCGGCGTGCGCACACAGGTGCCAGGCCCATCCATGCAGTTCGGGGCCGAGGAACTGCGGCAGTTCGCGCTGCGGCTCGGGCACCAGCAGGCCATGCAGGCGGGCAAAAGGGAATTTGTTGTACAGCAGGCGCGCGGGCTTGGCGGCGAGCCCGCCTTCCCACAGGATTTCCCTGGCGAGAAAGGGCTTGTTGAAATGGAAGCCGGCCGCATCGAAGGGGCGCGGCAGTCCTTCGAATGGCATCCCGCTGCTGCGTGGCGGGCGCAGCGCGCGGATGGGGTTGAACGATAGATCCCACGGCCCGGCGCGGCGGTTTTCCATGGGGCTCAGATGCTCGAAGCCGATGGCGAAGAGCTTGAGGAAAACCTGCACGTCGTCCTCCGGCTCGGCGAGCGTGCGACCGTTCCGGAGGGTGGCGGCGAGCTCGCCGGCGAGTTCGGCCTGCCGCGCCGACAGGGCGGGAGCGAACTGCTTCCATAGCTTCCGGTCGTAGGCCGCATTGGCCAGCACGAGGATGAAGACGCCCAGGCCGCGGTGGGTTTCCAGCATGCCGGCAAGCCCGTCGGCGAAGGCGTGTTCCAGTGCGGGGAGCGAGATGAACGGGGACGGAGACTTGGGCATGCGGTGGGGCACGACGGCGGCAAATTCCGTATGGTGCCATCCTGCCGAGACGACGGGCATTCAGGTTTTTTTGTGGGGCGTGCGTGGCGTTTATAGCGCCCCGTCGGCGCCGGCACGCATGACGCTGTCCAGTTTTTCGCGGATTTCCATCGCACCCTTGCGCAATTCAGGCGTGATGCCGGCCTGCTTGCCGGCCTGGTCGAGCCAGGTCACGTCCCAGTCCAGCGACAGGACCCAGATGTTCTTGTCGGCATCCTCCATCACCGCGATGCGGCAGGGCAGGAACACGACGATCTCGGGGATGACCTTGAGCAGCTCGCGCCCGATGGCGATGTCGCAGAAGCTGAACACCTCGACGCGCGGTGCCTTGTCGTCGTGCAGCACGTCCCGGAACTCCTTCCAGATCGCGTTCTTGCCGACGAATTTGAGGTTTACCTGGTTGGCGCGCAGCATCATCGATTCGACCACCTGGTCGAACGACACGTCGGGTCTGGCCT
>JAJZRT010000542.1:0-778 GCA_021802595.1 Pseudomonadota bacterium | reverse complement strand
CGGCAAAATAGTTCATCGCTTCCCGCGCGTCCATCTTCATCAGGCTGGACATCATCGGCATGGCCATCTGCAGCCAGCGCGCCCTTTCCTCGGGAGCCAGGATGCGATTCATCTGGTAATCGCGATAGGGCGGCGGCGGTGCCTGCTGCATCAGCATCGGGCCATACGGTGTCGGCGTGACGTCGATCCAGCCTTGGGCGGGCGTGTCGTGCGGAGCGGGGCCGGCGGGCGGCGGGGCCGGTTCGGTGGCGAGCGCGGAGGCGCTGCAAAGCCAGGCGATAACGAATGGAATGATGCGCATCATGGCGTGTCTCCTGGACGGCTGGATGTTCATCCTACGCGCGGCAAGGCGTGCGTCAATGTGCGGCGCCGACATGGGCGCGGAAGCGCTCTTCCAGCGACGCCAGCTCATCTGCGGCGGCAGCGAAATCGCCGGCTTGTACATGGGTTTCGATGCGTGCGGCGCACTCCTGCACGGCGGCCGCCATCACGCTGGCCGCGGCACCCTTGAGGGCATGCGCTTCCTTGCGGCAGGCGTCGGTCTGGCCCTGCGCGATTCCGCATTTCAGCGCAGCCAGGCTGGCTTCGGTGGTGGAGACGAACAGCGCTTCCAGATCCTGTACCAGCTGCGGATTGCCGGGGTAGCGCACATGCAGGGCGGACAGGTCGAGCAGCGGGGTGGGCACCGGGGCCAGGGCTGGCGCCGGGGCGGATTCCGGCAGCCACTGCATCAGCAGGGCTGCCAGCGCCGCTTCGGTATAGGGCTTGCTGAGATAGT
>JAJZRT010000541.1 GCA_021802595.1 Pseudomonadota bacterium | reverse complement strand
ATTCATGAGCTGGGACGCGCAGCGACTGTGGTGGAGACATTACGGCAAGGATCGTGAATTGCGCATTCTTGTGGCGCGCAACGGGCGGAGTGTCATCGGGATCCTGCCGCTTTATCGCGAGTGCCAATCCAAGGCCGCGGGAATCCTGCCGGTTCGCAAACTCCGCCAGGTAGGCGTTGGCGGCGACACCGCGCCTGATGATCTCGATGCCTTGCTGGTGCCCGAGTATGCAGGCCTTGCGGTCGACCGCCTTGCGGAGTTCGTGGCGTCCTCGCTCGGTGGCTGGGACATGCTGGAACTGACCGACCTGCCTCCAGACTCTGCGTTGGTCCCGGCATGGGCTGGGCGACTTTCCGGGGCCGGCCTGCGTGTCCAGTGCTCCCAAGCCAGCCCGATCGTCTTCGGCGCCCTCCCTTCCAGCTTCGAGCAGTACTGCAGCAATCTGAGCAGGAATCGGCGCGAAGTCATGCGCCGAAAACGCCGCAAGTTCAAGGCCCAACCGGGTGCGCGGTTCCTGGTGGTCGATACCCCCCAGCAGATCGATGCAGCCTTTGACGAATTGGTCCGCCTGCATCGACTGCGCTGGGCCGGACGGACCGCCCGTCCTGCGTTCTCGAGCCAGGCATTTCGCGACTATCACCGTGAGTGGATGCACCGCATGCTCGCGCAAGGACAGCTGCGGCTGCTCGCCCTGGAAATCGACAAACAATGCATCGCGATGTTGTATTGCATGCAATACAAGGGACGCTTGAGTTTCTTCCAGGGCGGTTTCGATCCGGCATTCGCCCAGTTCAGCCCTGGCGATGTGCTTATGGGGTTCGCCATCGAATCAGCCATCTCCGATGGCTGCACGGTGTTCGACATGCTGAAGGGCGATCATGAATACAAGCGCCACTTTTTCCAGCAGGATCGCCGGAATTTCGAAATCCGCGTCTTTCGCAAGGGCGCGGTGAGTCTGGCCTACGGCCTGCGCGATGCCTGGCTCCGCCACCGCCGCAAGGAACTCACGGATAGCCACGCCAGCGCGTGACGGTGACGAGAGGTGCGAGCGATCGCACGGCAGTCACCACCGACCGGTTACTGCTGAGCCAGATTCGTGATCGACTTGCGGCGCAAGCGCCCCAACGCGCGTCTAGCGCGTGCAAGTGCATGAAATGCTCGACCGCGTAGCGTGGGGGCAAAGGCCGTCAGATTCAGGACTGGCACCTCCTGCGGGCGCCATTGCTCTGCCCACGCTGGCCCGGTGACCAGGCTGACCCAGGCAATTTCCGGATCCGCGGCACAGGCCTCGAGCAGCATGGCGAGCAACACATTGCCTGGGGCCGCCTGCCGCAGCGACTCGTCATAGCCGATTTTCAGCACCGCGAGCGTGTCGTCCGTGCGAATGCAGAAGTTGGAGGCCACGGGGCGTCCATCCAGGCTCAGGGTGGCTATCCAGACTTGCTGCCGGGGATGCACAGCGCCAATGAGCCCGGAATAAAACCTCACCAGGTTGGGATCGAGGCGAATCGCACTCCCCGTGCCGGCAGCGCCCTTCCAGCCCGAGGCCTCGATCTCCAGGAATGCCTCGAAGGCATTCGCTGCGTCTTCCGGCCCGATCGCCAGTTCCAAGTCCACGGCACCAAGGCTGGCAAGTTTTCGACGCTGCCTCGCTAGGTTCTTGCGGAAGTGCGGTGAGATCGACGCAAGAGCCGAGTCGGCCGAAGTGGTGTTGAAGCGCAGGCTCTGCCTGCCCGGACTTACGAGGGTTGGCAGGCCACCCTTGGCCCATACGCCACGCCACGAGTCCTCATCCAACACACCGGGCAAGACGATCTGATCACAAGGCCTGCCCACGCGCGACAGGTCCGCCATGATGGCCTCGATCACCCGAGCCCAATCCTCGCCCGGCGCCAGCAGCACAGGAGGCAAGGTCACGTGCGGATCCCACAAAAGATTCCAACTCGCAACTTGGAAAGGCCCCTTTCGATGCGGCGCGTAGCGCAAGGGGACGATTGCCGCCGTCTCGCCAGCATCGCGCACCATGGCCACGTGCACGGCCTCCGGATCGACCTCCAGGTAGCGCAACTGCTGCATTACCCAGCCATGGGACTGCGCATGGCTGCGCGTGGGCAGCGCGTCGAAGAGCATGCCCCACTCGCGCTGTAGTCGCTCGATCCCCCGCAAACCCTGCGCGAATTCAACACCAGGCATCGCTTGCGACTCAATGCGGCGCGGCAAAATCGGAAGCGACCCTGCCCTCGTACACCGCCTGGGTGCGCTCGGCTATCACCCCCCAGCCCAACGCATGCTCGGCATGTAAAAAAAGGCTCGAGCTCATGGAATTCCAGGCCTGCTCGTCCTCCAGCAATCCTCGCATGCGGCGAAAGAGTTCATCGGAATCACCCGCGGGGACACGCTCGTAGCGCGTACCAAGGTGCTCGGGCATACCCGCGACATCCGTACCGATAACCGGCACGCCATTCGCGGCGGCCAGCGCACAGGGCAACCCCGCGAAGCTGCCGGTGTAGGGCAACACGCAGAGCAAGGCCTGGGCGTACAGGGCCTGCATCTCGCCCTGGGGAACCTCGTTGCACCAGGTGACGGCGTCGGCAATCCCGAGCTCCGAGGCAAGTTGCTCTCCACCCGCGGGGGTGTCGAGCCCGTAATGGCCGTGCACAAGCAACCGCGGCGCCGCGTCCCCCAACTCCCTTCTCAACGAGGCAAAGGCCGCGAACACGACGTCCATACCCTTGCCGGACATCGGTCGGTGCCCTGCGTAAAACACAATGTGTCGTCGCTGCGACCGCGGCGCCGGAGGTTCTGGCGGCAAGCGCACTCCATAGCAGACATGGTGCACACGATGCGCATCGACACCCGTCTGGATGAGGCGGAGTCCGAGCGTGCGATCATGCACCAGAACTGCATCCGCCAGGTTGTAGGCTCGATTCGTGGAGGGGTCGGCAACCTGCTGTGCGTCCAACTCGTGCACGGTCACCACCTTGCGGCTTGTCCCACGCCGCCGGAGCCAGCGGAAGACCACGTCCGAACCGAAAGCGGCCAAGGTCTGCTGGAAATGCGCCACATCGGAATCGGGCGCGGAAAGGGACTCGAAGCGTCCCGCGCGCATATCGTCGAAAACATGCTTGACCGCAAAGCGGATCCTGCGCTTCCAGAGCTTTGACGATCGATAGTCGCCGATCACCGGCAGCTCGAAATAGCGGCGCTCGCCTTCGATGAAATGACGTTCTCGCTCATGTGCGTCGCCGCATCCGCACTTCGTCCCAACCCAGCTCACGCGATTCGTGCCGCCGGCCGATAGTGCCGCGCCCAGATCACGTATATACGTACCGTAGGTGGTTTGGAAAGGGCAACCGATGAAGGTGATATTCATGGCCTTCCCTCGCAGGATCTGACGTTACAAAGGAATGATTCGACACATCTTACCTGAGGCCAAGCTAAACGAAGCCCGGCATGGTGCAATAAGATCTTCCACCAATTTGCATTGCGATTCGCTTTGATCAGCGGGCCGTATTGTGTCCCTTTTTGATTATGAGGCGACACGCAAGAACTGACTGCACCGTATGTAGGGGGGTAGGGAACCCCGATAGCCAATGGCGTCGCACACGCCGCCCTGGGGCGCGTCGACACGCGGTGGCTCGGCGGCGTCGAGGGAACGCCCTCATCCTTCAGGACGCCAGCCACCCGCCCGCGCCGTGCCGTCGACGTCCCTGGAACTGCGGCCATGCGATGCCTCGGATTTGCGACAATGCATCTTCGATGCTCGAATTCACCCTGCACCACACAAGCGGCCGCGCACGCCGCGGCACCCTGCGCCTGAACCACGGCACCGTCCAGACGCCGCAATTCATGCCCGTGGGCACCTACGGCTCGGTCAAGGGCATCACGCCCGACGGGCTGCGCCAGGCCGGAGCCCAGATCATCCTGGGCAACACCTTCCAT
>JAJZRT010000540.1 GCA_021802595.1 Pseudomonadota bacterium | reverse complement strand
CGACTGGGACTACCATTACACCCCCGGTGCAATGGCATTGCCAGCACGCCTCAAATCGAAATACGCGACCTGGCTGGCACAGCGGCAGCTCGAGCGCTTCGCAGCCTATTTCTTTGTCAACCAGCGCGATCAGGCACGCCATCGCGAACTGCAGTCGGCCCTCCTGCCCAACATTCCCTACAATCCCCCCGCTCAGCCATTGCCACAGACAGACAGTTCCACGCTGTTGTTTGTCGGATCGCTCTGGTATGCCCCAAATCGCGAAGGCATCAACCGGTTTCTGTCCCGCTGCTGGCCCCTCATCAAGGCAGTCCGCCCGCAAGCCCGGCTGCTTCTCGCCGGCACTGCGCCCCCTGCCACACGGCAGGCCTGGGAAAGCCATCCCGGCGTTTCAGCGCCCGGTTTTGTTGACAACCTGGAAGACGCCTATCGCAACGCAGCCTTCACCATCGCACCAATCTACTCGGGTGGCGGCACCAACATCAAGATTCTCGAATCGCTTGCCTATGGCCGGGTCTGCGTAAGCACCCCGCGCTGCGCCGATGCCTTCGGTACCGATCTCGTTAACTCGGGCCTGTCTATCGCCCGAGACGACGCTGCCTTCGCCAGGCAATGCACCGCCTGGCTTACGGACATTGACAATCGGCGCAGCGAGGCGGAAAAAGGACTCACTGCAATAAAGCGGCACTTCACCCGCACGGTATTTCATGAACAGGTGGCCAAGCTGTGCGCCCTCCCCGGTTCGACCAGGCTGATCGAGTCATGAGGCTCAGACAATATCTCGTCGACCAGGCCATCATTGTCCACAACCTTTTCGTGGCCAGTCTGCCGCTGCGCCGCCTGCGCACGACGCCCCCGGACCCGGCGCCGGTCGCACTATCCCGCTTCGCCATCATCCCCGGAGACGCCAGCAATCCCTCCGGCTCGCTCGGCGACATGGCCATGTTCAGTGCCCTGCTGCAAGCCTTGCGCTCGCACTACCCCGATGCCGCCTTCACCCTCATCGGCACGCATGACCACATCATTGACGTGCCCGGAATCGGGCAGGTGCCGGTGGTGGCCGCCTGGAACGGGACAGCAGGCAGCGTCGCCTTCGACCGGTTGATCCGCCAGCAGCACGCGCTGTTCGTCATGGGGGCAGACATTCTGGACGGCCATTACGGCGCGGCACTGGTGCAGCGCATCGTGGCCTACTGCAACCACAGCGTCCGCCTGCGCATTCCGGCCACGACGCTGGGATTCAGCTTCAACCGCACCCCCCGGCGGCCGGCCGTCCATGCCCTGTCAAGGCTGCATCCCGACGTAACCGTCAATGTGCGCGACCAGCCCTCGCTCGACCGCTTCACACGGATGACGGGCACCCCGGCAACCCTGTGCGCCGACGTTGCGTTTCTGCTGCCTGCAGCCAGCGAGTCCGACTCAGGGACGGAAAGCTGGATCGCCGCAACACGCGCCGCGGGGCGCAGCCCGGTCGGCCTCAACCTGAATGCCCATGCGCTGGCACAGGCGCTCGCGCAGCTCGGTGCCGACGCCCTGATCGCCCGCCTGGCGGAGCAGTTGCACCAGGCGGGCGAAGCCGACCGGCTGGCCCTGCTGCTGATTCCGCACGATCTCAAGTCGCAGGCGGGCGACGTGGCCATGCTGCAGGCGCTCGCCACGCGATTGCGGCAGCAGGGTTTTCCCCACGTCCGTTATGCCGAGATCCGCCGACCGGACCTGATCAAGCGAATCGCCGGGCAGCTCGACCTCGTCATCACCAGCCGCATGCATCTGGCCATCGCCTCTCTGGGCGGCGGCACCCCCGTCCTGTCGATCACCTACCAGGACAAATTCGAAGGCCTGTACCAGCATGCCGACCTGCCGCTCGAACACATTCTGACGCCCCAGGAGTGCCTGGACGGCGCACTTCCGATGAAGATCGGCCGCGCGTTCCAGCAAAGGCACGAGAACCGCCATCGCATCCAGGCCCGGCTGCCCCGGATCAGGGCGCTGGCCGCGCGCAACCTGTTCATCGCCACCCACGGCGCCCAGCCCGTCCAGGCCAGCGCGAGCGCAACACCGGTTGCCACCGTCCAAACATGATTTCGATCCGCAGCAGATAAAAGGGACAGAGAATGTTGATCCGGAATATTCGGGCAAGGCACGAAGACGGCCAGTACCGCGTGGAGGCCGACGTAACGCATGAGACCCGCCCAAGGAATGACGTCATATTTTTCTCCGTCGCCTCGGAACAGGCCGACTGGATTCGCCCCGAGCCCAATGCCTTCATGGTAGGCACGGCCATGGCCGCCATGTGGAACGGAGAATCCCGACTGGAAATCGACGGCGGAGTGGATCCGCAACTCCGCACAAGGCTCACCCTGGGCCTGCGCCTGATCACGCGATGGCATGAAAGCCCGCTCCGCCCCGTCAAGATCGAGGCGCCCGCAGCGGTGCACCCCATGGCAGACGTGTCCCGTTCCACCACGGCGCAGTTTCTATCCGGCGGCGTGGATTCCCTGTCCGCCCTTTACTGGAACGCCAGCCAATATCAGAAAGGCGACCCCCGGCGGGTGAGCGTCGCCTTCTTCGTCCATGGCCTCGATGTGGGCGACCCCAACAAACCCAATCGGCTCGATGTCTGGGATCTGGGCGTCGAGAAGCTGTCCGCGCTGTGCGAGGAATTGAATGTGGAACTGGTCCCGGTCAAGGTCAACCTGCGCGACCTGGCCACGAGCTGGCGGCTTTACGGCGGCTGGCAGCACGCCTCCCTGCTGGCAGCCATCGCTCACACCGCAAGCGCGCGCATTCACCGCTGCATCATCGCTCCCGATTATTCGATCGAGCACATCCCGCATCCCCATGGTTCGCATCCCTGGCTGAACAGCTATTTTGGTGCGGACTTTCTCGAGATCATCACCGGCGACATGGAGCAGTTCAGCCGGCTGGAAAAAATCCGTTTCCTGGCAACCCAGCCTGGCGTGCTGGATGCGCTCAGGGTGTGCTGGGATGCCGCCGCCATCCCGTCCGGCCACCTGAATTGCGGACGCTGCCTGAAGTGCGTCCGCACCATGCTCGCGTTCATGGCCTGCGGGCAGCTTGCCCGGACCACGGCATTCCCGTTCAATGACGTGACCCCTCAAATGATGAAGGCCACTCCCATCCGGACGCGCGCCGAGCTGGAACTTTATTTCGAAGTGCTTCCGTTTCTCGATGCGATGGGGCGACAGGATCTGACGACGATCATCCGGCGGAAAATCAGGCTGTTTGAGGCCGAACACGCGCTCCGGCTCCATTACCTCCGGCCGATCTTCAGGAAACTACTCGGACGCCATTGATTTCGCATGCCGCACAAACGATGCTTCGCCAATCTGCATTCCTTGGCGCCGGCAGCGGAACAAACGATGGCCTCCTGAACCAACGTGCGTCATTCAAATGATTTACCGTTGTACTGACGGCTGCCGGGATGAAATGCGGTCATTTCAGTGTCTCCTCTGCAGAATGACTCAATAGTCACAGCCTTATTGATCGGGAAACGGGCCATGCGTAATCAGGCGACAGAAATGGGCAACGCACAGCCAGCATCCGCGAAACGGGCAGGCAACGCAGGGAATCCATCATGTCCCGGCTGCAATGCCGGTGAGGCATTCCGGATCGGCCCCATCCCGGATGCATTCGAATTCGCGGGAACGGCGCTGGACTCCCCGCTCCCCGGGGGCAGCCTGTACCGCTGCAAGGCGTGCGGCCTGCACTGGCGGTATCCGCAACCGGACAAAAGCGAACTGGATGCCCTCTATCGGAAAGGCGCAGCGTCATCCTGGCAGTACCACCCCGTCAAACGCCGGGACTGGCAGATTGCCTCGACCCTCATTCGAAAGCATGCCGATGTCACTACAGTGCTGGATGTGGGCTGCTTTGACGGCCGCTTTCTCGACCATCTGGGCAGCGGCTACCGCCGCGCGGGCATCG
>JAJZRT010000539.1 GCA_021802595.1 Pseudomonadota bacterium | reverse complement strand
AAAATGAATGCTATGGAAATGCCAGGTTTAGCGACTTCTGCTGCGGCGGATAACAGACCCCGATCTTTTCGTTGCATCCTTGGTAGTTCGCGAGCAGCGTAAGGCGTTTTGCTTTCGGCGTGCGGTCCAGGACGATCTCGACCTGGATAGGTTTCTTGTAGGTCTCCATCGTGCCGAAGAACGGATCGTTCTTGACCTCACCGGGCGGCAGCCGAACTTCCCTGATGAGCACGCCGCTTGAGTTTTTCAGCGCAAAGAAGGTCTTGTTTTTGTACAGATAATGCCCCTTTGCCGGCGTGAATTCCGCGATGACGGTGTTGGGAGCCCGGAGGGAGACTTTGAGCTTGAACGCCTGGTCAGGCGGAAGCGGCTCTTCGGCGGCCAATGCGACACCCGCCTGAAGCATGAGGATTTGAATCGCCGCGAGGGCGGCGTGTTTCAGCTTGATCATGTTGCTTCCTTCCCTTGTTTGAGTCAGGCGCCAAGCGACGCATCGAGGTACTGGCGCAGTTTGGTGAAATCGATCGCCCCAAGCGTCCGCGAAACGAATTTCCCGCTCCCGTCGATGAGAAAGGTGGTGGGAACCACCTTCGTGTCGCTAAACGCACGAGCAAGGTCTCCGCCCGTGTCCAGGACGACAGGGAACGGTAACCCACCGCTTTTCGCAAAGTTCTTCACGTGCTCCGGGGAGTCGTATGCCATTGCCACGGCGATCAGTTCGAAATCGTGGGGCTGGTACTTGCGATAGGTCTCGACGAGATCGGGCATTTCGCCTTTGCAAATGGGGCAACTCGTGGCCCAGAACATCACCGCCACTGTCTTGCCCCGCAAGTCCGCCAGCCGAATCTGACGACCGTCGAGCGTTGTGAACGTGGCGTCGGGCGCGGCCGGTCGTTGCGCGAGCGCATAGAAAGCGATGGCAGTGCCCAACACTGCTATCGCCGCCAACGCGAGCAGCAGATTCCGCTTAGACGCCATTGTTGCGGTCCTCCTCGATCCGCCCGTCCTTGACGCGCACCAGGCGCTGCGCGTGGTCGGCCACGGCTGGGTTGTGGGTGACCATGAGGAGCGTTTTGCCTGCCTTGTTCAGATCACCGAGCAAGGCCAGCAACTCCGCTTCGGAGCCGGAATCCAGATTGCCGGTGGGTTCGTCCATAAGAAGAATATCGGGCTCGTTGGACAAGGCGCGGGCAATCGCAACGCGCTGCTGCTGGCCTCCGGAGAGCATGCTGGGCAGGTGGTGGGCCTTGTCTTCCAAGCCAAAGCGTTCCAGCAGCGCCATGGCGCGCCCGTTGCTGTGTGTCCCGCCGCCAAGCCACAGCGCGATCTCGACGTTTTCCAGCGCCGTAAGGTGCGGCATCAGGTTGAAGAACTGAAACACGAAACCGATTTTTTTGCCGCGCACGGCTGCCAGCTCAGCGGCATCGAGCGTGCCAAGCTCCAAGCCGTCCAACACGATGCGGCCGGCGCTGGGGCGGTCAAGGCCGCCGATGAGTTGCAGCAGCGTACTTTTGCCATGACCGGAAGGTCCCATGATCGCGACCCAGCTGCCGCGCTCCACAGTCATTGAGACTTCCGAAACCGCCTTCGTCTCGGCGGCGCCGCTGCCGTAGGTCTTGCTTACTTTTTCCAGTTCAATGATGGCGTTAGACATGGCGCATGGCCTCCACCGGAGAGAGCTTGGTCGCCCGATACGCCGGGTAAAGACCCGCGAAGAGTGCGAGGCACACGGAAAAGCTCAATGTGAGAATAATGGTTCCATAGTCGATCGTCACCGTCTGCGACTGCTGCAATGACGCGGTGAGCGCATTGTCAGTGAGGTAAGAGCCGAACAGGTAAGCAACGAGAACACCGACCGTCACGCCCAGAATCCCGCCGAGCAAGCCGTAGAGCCCCGATTCGAACATGAATGCCATGAACAATGTACGCCGGGTGCTGCCGACGGCCTGCATAATCCCGATTTCGCGTCGGCGTTCATGCACCGCGGTGAGCAGGGTATTGACGATACCGAACGCCGCGGCGAGCACGCCGACTGCCGCCACCGCCTGCATGGCCGCACCGACCGAACCTACGATGGACAGGACTGAAGACACCAGTTGCTTGTCGGTGATGACGGCGACGTTGGCAACTTCCTGGATCTTGAGGCTGGTTGCATCCATTTTTTCGAGGTCGCTCACCTGGACGGCGATGAACGATACCTTGTCCTGCACGTCATAGATCTGCTGGGCGAGGGTAAGCGGAATGAAGGAGGCGATGTCGTCCTTGCTGCCCGCTTCGCGCAGAACGCCGATCACGGGAATCGGCTTGCCGCGCACGGTGAATTCGTCGCCTACCTTGAGCTTGAATTGATTGGCGATTGCCGACCCGAGGACGACCCCACGCTCGTCCGGAGAATTGAAGTAGCGCCCGGAGTCGATACTCCACTTCTGCAACGCGCGCATCTCTTCAGGCCAAATGCCGATCACCAGCACCGGTTGGTTGCGAAACGCGGTCTTTTCGTTGAGATGCGGCACAGCGCTCTTGACACCCGGTACGGCTCGAATTTTCTCTAACTCAGACATGGGAATGGCGCTGGGCAGTTGCTCTCCAGTGAGCACCGAAATCTGTTCATAAGCACACCAGCCCTTGGGCGTGACCACCAGATTGGCGCCGAGGCCTTGCGCCTGCTTCCTGATCTCATCTTTTAAGCCTTGCCCAATGGTCATCAAGGCGACGAAAGCCGCCATCCCCACGCTCACCCCAGCCAAGGTGAAGACAAAACGTCCACGTCGGCGCAGTAGGTTGCGCCATACCAATTTGCCGAGATTCATTTTTTGATCGAGCCCAAGTTTTTGACCGAGTCGGCGCGGAGATAAACCATTTTTTTGTTCGGGTCCTCCATCATGGTCCCGCGCACGTTCACCTCATCCCAGGGTTTGAGATTGGTATCCTTGACCCTGATCGGCAGGTAATACAGTGCACAATTCAAGTCTCGGCAGACCCGGGCCTCGCGCGAGTCGATCAAACCCACCAAATGTGGATCGTTGGGAGCGAACTTTGCCACGACGCCGCGCACCAGAATGCTGCCGGTGTAGCCTTTCGGATCGGATTTCAAATCGTCCACTTGCAATGCCCCCTCGGGCAGCGGTGGCTGCGCCCTGCCCAGAAAGTCGGGCAAGCCAGCGTTGGTGGCCTCGCCAGCCAAAAGCACGCTCCCCGTCACAAATGCGGCGCCTAAGACGAGCGCTCCTGCGATCCAGTACCTACGCTGCTTGACGGCACTGCTAGATCCAGTTCCACTCGTATCGGTTTTAATCGAATTCTTCATTCCATATCTCCTTTCATGTTCTCATCGGGCGCCTGCGTCCGATGCCGTACAACTGCAACTGCCGCCGGAACGGGCCGCGATGCAGCGTCTTCTTCGCCCGGGGCACGATCCTGCACGTAGCCGTCCCCGGTGGCGAGCGCATGCTGGGCTCGTGCCAGTTCCCGCCCCAGGTAGGCGGCGTGGTCGAGCCGGCTGATCAGCCCCTCGGCGATGACCGTGCCGTAGAGGGCCGTCGGCGTGGCACCCTCGATCACGCGAGTGAGCACGCCGTTGTTGGCGTAGTGCTCCAGCACCACGAGGTGCCGCCGCCGATCCGGATAGATCACCAAGTATCCGACCGGGTCGGAAACGAGGCGCAGCGGCTCCATCGCCTGCTGGACGGACACCGAAGGCGCCTCAGCCGGGATCGCTTCCGCCGGGCCGGGATCGTACGCCGCAGCCTGGGCGATGCTGTCGGCGATCGCATCGAGATCGGTAATTCCAATCAGGTCTACCACCTGCAGCCGGCGGCGGAAAGCATCCACCTGCTCGCGGCCCACGTTCTTGATGATGGGGCGTTTGCCCTGGGCGCCACGGATGCGCCCGCTCTCTTCCAGCCCCTCGCGCACCAGGCTCGCCAGCGACTGCCCCGGCAGGTGGCCG
>JAJZRT010000538.1 GCA_021802595.1 Pseudomonadota bacterium | reverse complement strand
GCAATGCTCCCAACTTAACGCCACCCCCTTGTGAACCTGCGCCGTCCCCGGTAAAATCAATGCCATTAAGTCATTGATAAATAGAGACTATGAACTCAAACACTCGATCCCCAATCGCTGCTGGATGAGTTTTCCAGGTTTCTCCTCGACCCAGCCCTGGTCGATCAAGTGCGCCTGCGCCCGGGCGCTTTTACCCGTGATCGCCACCTGACCTTGCCGCGGATCGCGGCGATGATGATGTCCGGGATGTGTGCCAGTGTGCAGACTGAACTCGACACCTTGTTCGGCCAGTTGAAGGGCATGGCGGTCCGCAGTCGGGAGGTCAGCGCCCAGGCCTTCAGCAAGGCGCGAAAGGGATTTTCGGCGGAGCTGTTCCGGCTCGCCGGCCGGCACCTGCTGGCGCTGGCCCAGCCGCAGATCGATGCGGCGCGCTGGAACGGTTTGCGTGTCGTGGCGGCCGACGCTTCCCGGCTGCGCGTCTCGACCCGCGCCAACGCCAAGTTGTCTGCCGATCACTACGCCTTCGCGCTGTTTCTGCCCGGGGCCGAGCTGACGCTGCACGCGAGCCTGCATCCGGCCGATGGTTCGGAGCGCCAGATGCTGTTCGAGGCGCTGGACGAACTCGACGCCGGGCGCGATCTGTTGGTGCTCGACCGCGGCTATGTCGGCAACACGATGGTGGCGTCCCTGGCGCAGCGCGGGCTGGGCTTTTGCCTGCGGGCCGACACCCGGGGCTGGCGCTGTGTCGCGGACTTCCTGCGCTCGGGCGCCCCCGAGCAGGTGGTGACCCTGGCCGCGCCACGCGCCGCCGAGGCGTCGATCTACGAGATTCATCCCGTTCCAACCACGGTGCGCCTGATCCGTGATGTCACACCAAGCGGCAACATCCGCGTGCTGATGACCAACCTGCTCGACGCCCGGCGCTATCCGGCCGAGCAGTTCGGGGCGCTCTACCACCGCCGCTGGCGGGTCGAGGAGGCCTTCAAGCGGATCAAGCATCGTCTGCGCCTCGAGGCGCCCAGCGGGCTTACCTATCTCGCCTTTCAGCAGGACTTCGCCGCCAAGGTTCTGGCCGATAACCTTTGCCAGCTGCTCAGCACCGAGACTGAGCCGCCCAACGCCACCTCCCGCCCCAATCGAACCTACGCCCAGGGCGCCCTCAAGCCGATCCTCGCCGGCTGCCTTCTCGCGCTCGAATACGCCCGAAACCAGTTGCAGACCGTGCTCGACGCCATCGCGCGTGCCCGCTGCCAGATCCAACCCGAGCGAGGTTACCCCAGACCACGACGCGTCAAGCCACGCCCGCATTTGGCATATAAAGGGGGTTAAGTTGGGAGCATCACCCGCGACTGGACAACCAACCCCCTCAGCGTTTTGTGGTCACATCAACCTCAGACCAACACCGTTAAACTCAGGTCCAATTTTCGCATCGCCTCGCGCAACTCGTGCTGGTGTCCCGGGTTCATCTGCCCTCGATCCACCTCACTGAATTCGATGCCCTTGCTCAGCAGGCGGCGCAGCGGTGCCACGAAACGGCGCGTCTGTTCGCGCAGCAGCTCATGGGCGGCGGCATCGGACTGGTTGCGATGAGAGACGTCGAGGTCCTTCGCCATGATGCCGATCCGGCTACACTGTTGCGCGAGCTTATCGGCCTCCCCGCTATCGACGGCGTGCAGAAGCTCCACCAGAAATCTGGAAATAGCGCCGTGGAGCTCGGACCACTTGCGATGCAGGGTGGCCAAGTCGAAGTCGGTCGCTTCGTAGGTTTCAAACAGCTCGATCTGCTCCCCGCCGCTCTCACGGAGACGTTGGCTTTCCAGGGCGAGGCGAGTCCAGATACCGTTCATTCTTATTTCCCAAGCACCGACCACCATCTCCTGCGCCTTTTCGGCCTCAGTACGCGCCTCGCTGGCGCTCTTCTGGGCGACCAGAGTCAGCACCGCCAAAGCCGCGGCGAGCACCGCAGCGAACGCACTGAGGTCATCGAGCGGGCTCTTTGCTTTGGGGTCGTCGGGTAGCTGCTGTTGCGGTAGCGAAGCCTCGCAGGAGCGGGCTGGCATATGGGTGAGGACGGTCGTGCAGGGCTGCGGCCGGTTATAGTCGGCATAAATTTTCGCAGATAACGTGACTACAATGCCCAGCGCCGCCGCCACGCCAATCTGGGTCCAGGCCGGCCAAGCCTGATTACGCCGACCGAAGGCAACGAACCCCACCATGCTTAGCAGATAAG
Organism: Pseudomonadota bacterium; assembly: GCA_021802595.1. Next base: position 1,723 of record JAJZRT010000538.1, on the reverse strand, counting down.
CCGCCATGCCGGCGTGCACGGCGCTCCTGTGTAGAATATTCAGGCCAGCACACGCGTCAGCGATTCTGGCGATCCCGACCGCAAGCACAAGCAGAGCCAGGGCCAGCAGAGGCGGATAAGCGCGCAGAAAGCGCCAGAGAGCTTGAGTTAATCGAGTATAGCGCTCCATCTCACCAACCCTTATTTCGCCAAAGACCAACCACGTCACAAAGCTTATCACTCAACTCAGTTGAGCGCAGCCGGTCCTTCTGCATGAGCAACACAGCCAATTCGGCATCCGAAGCCCCGTTGAACTCCTGATCCACTCCGGCAACCCGTAGCTGGGGATGGGCACTCAGGTAGCAATAAGCCTGCCGCGGAAGAGTGTTCCACAACCTCAGGCCCAGGGCTTGCCCGCTGGGAATATTGGGCTGCTGTTTCTGGGCCAGCGCCTGGGCAAGCTTTTTCTGCTCACCGTCAAATTCGGGTTCGAACCGGTTGAGCATCAAGTCGATCACCAACAGATCGAAGGGGGTGTTAGCTCTGGCCTGCCGTTGCGCCGTACGCAGGGCACCTGTCATGTCGGGCAGCATCAAGACCTGATGACCCTCGTTCTCGAGGCGGGCGGCATACACCCTCATGACGTCAGGCAGATCGTCCACAAATAGTATTCTCATGCCATCACCTCCTTTCTAAACTTGTTGAACCGCCAGGGGCCAGCACAGTTCGGCCTTTACTTGCACCAGATCATCCTCGGATTTCCCCATGAATGGTTCATGCTCAATCCGCAACGTGCCCTTGACAGCCTGTGTCAGGCGGATGGCATTGGCCAGCCCAACGCGGGCGCGAGCCTGAGGCACCGGGCCTATTTGTGCCGTCACCGCCCGAGCGCCCACCTGGATGCCGGCCGCCACGTCGGCGTGGGCACAGTTGGTAATGGTGAGTTGCAGGGAAGACCCGCCATCAACCAGGGCCAGCCGAAGCATGATCTCGGTCTCGCCGTGGCGAAAGGCATTTTGAAGCAGTGCCCGTGCCACCCGCCGCAGCATCATCGGTGCCGGCAGCCGAAGAAGCCGCGGGCCGATTGTGTCGATCACGCTGACTTGCCGTTGTGTGTCGTACAGCCAACGCCATGGCCTCAGCAGGTTTTCCAGCCAATCCCTCGCAATCACTTGCTGGCTCAGGCCCAACTCGTAATCCAGGTCTTCCTGGAAGCGCGTATCGGCTCCTCCACCGGGTCGCAACACATCGAGGAAATCGCGCCCCAATTCGGACAGCCCTTCGAGATAGTGGCGCAACATGTTCAGGCGCTGGGCCGTTTCGGCATCGCACAGTTCGGGATGCGTGTTCCAGTAGTCCTCCAGGGCTTCGCAGTGCAGCAGGGCGGCGGCGGCATCAGTCTTGACTTCATGCATCACCGCCGCCGTAAATGCCCCCCGCACCTTGCTCTGCTGCAAAGCCGCAGCCAAAGGCGGCAACAATCTGCGTGCCGCGTCCTCAAGCAAGTGACAGCGCAATTTGGTGAAGTGAAAGCGATAGGGTGAATGCACCACCATCAAGGCCCGCCCGGATCCCTCCAAGGGCATGGGTACCGCCAGCCAAGACCCGACGCCCCTCACTTCTTCAGCGAGAAAACGATAAGACTTGGGTAGCTCACCCTGCCCGGCTCCCTTGCCAGAGGCGAGCCAAGCCTGGAAATCCTGGAGCGCCTGAGCTTGCCAGACTTCATAGCAAAAAGCCTGCC
>JAJZRT010000537.1 GCA_021802595.1 Pseudomonadota bacterium | reverse complement strand
ACATCGCTTCGCGACCTGCAACCGCCCGGCGGGATCGGTACTGCTGCGACAGATGACTCCCCTCGACATTTCGGCCACCGCGATCCGCGACGTCCTGGCACGCCGTGGCAGTGCGCGCTATCTGCTGCCCGACGCCGTGCTCGACTATATTCACGAACAGAAACTCTACGCATGAACATCGAAGACAAGATCAAACTCATCATCGACGCACTCGAGGACATCAAGGCGCGCGACATCACCGTGCTCGACACCAGCAAGCTCACTTCGCTGTTCGAGCGCATGGTGATCGCCAGCGGCGATTCCAACCGCCAGACCCGTGCACTGGCCGACAACGTGCGCGAAAAGGTGAAGGATGCAGGCGAGCATGTCGGCGGCATGGAAGGCGAGGATACCGGCGACTGGGTGCTGCTCGACCTCGGCGATGTGGTGGTGCATGTGATGCAGCCCGCGACGCGCGCGCATTACAATCTGGAAGAGCTGTGGGGCGCGGGCGAAGCGGCGCGCGCGCGGCACATCCAAAAAGATCATTAGGTGAAACTGCACCTGATCGCCGTCGGCCACAAGATGCCGGGCTGGATCGAAGCCGGTTACGATGACTATGCACGGCGGATGCCGCCGGATATGCCGCTGCTGCTTGCCGAGATCAAGCCGGGGCACCGCGCGGCGGGGGAGGACGGCGCGCGGGCGCGCCAGCTGGAGGCCGAACGGATACGGGCGGCCCTGCCGGCCGGCTGCGTGCCGGTGGCGCTCGACGAACGCGGATCCCAGGTGACCACGCGCGAGCTCGCGGCGTGGCTGCAGGGCTGGATGGCGGAGGGCGTGTCGCCGGCATTCGTCATCGGCGGCGCGGATGGCCTGGACGACAGCATCAAGACGCGTGCCGGCAAGCTGCTGGGGCTGTCGAAACTGACGCTGCCGCATGCGCTGGCTCGGGTGATGCTGGCCGAGCAGTTGTATCGTGCCGTATGCATCATCAAGGGGCATCCCTACCATCGGGATTGAGGGGGAATAACGAGAATGCTGGTCGACAAACGGATTTATCTGGCTTCCCAGTCGCCGCGGCGACGCGAGCTGCTGAAGCAGATCGGCGTGGCCTTCGACGTGCTCGCGCTGCGCGCCGTGGCCGGCCGCATGGACGTCGTCGAGGTACCGCGCGCCGGTGAGGCGGCGCCCGATTTCGCCCAGCGCATGGCAGGCGAAAAGGCCGCCTGCGGCTGGCGCGCGGTGGATGCGCGCCGGCTTCTGCGCTTTCCGGTGCTGGGCGCGGATACGGTGGTCGAGCTCGACGGCGCCATTCTCGGCAAGCCGGCCGATCGCACCGAGGCCGAGGCCATGCTGAGGCGCCTGTCCGGACGCGAACATCAGGTGCACACCGCCGTGGCGGTGCAGCACGAGGCCCGCCTGGAACTGCGCCTGTCTTCCAGCCGTGTCCGGGTGGCGGCGCTCGACGCGGCCACCATCACGCGCTATCTGGAAACCGGCGAATACCTCGGCAAGGCCGGCGCGTACGGCATCCAGGGGCGCGCCGGCGCCTTCGTCGAATACATCGACGGCAGCTACAGCGGCATCATGGGGCTGCCGTTATATGACACAGCCGTTTTGTTGAGGGCCTTCGGCCTCGCCGTCTGAAGCCTTTCCTAAATCAAAGCTGAAGCGTCGTCGTACCCCGTTTTCGCCCGCCCTGGCGTCAATGGCCATCCCGTCAGCTTCGATTTAGAAATGGATTGAGTTTTGCCATGAGCGAAGAAATCCTCGTCAACGTCACGCCGCAGGAAACCCGCGTCGCCGTGCTGCACCTGGGCGCGGTGCAGGAGCTGCACATCGAGCGCGCCAAATGCCGCGGCCTGGTTTCCAACATCTACATGGGGCGCGTGGTGCGCGTGCTGCCGGGGATGCAGTCGGCCTTCATCGACATCGGACTGGAGCGCGCCGCCTTCCTGCACGTTGCCGACATATGGGAAGAGCGCCACAACAGCGAACCGGAGCGGCCGATCGAGCAGATCCTGCACGAGGGCCAGACGCTGATGGTGCAGGTGATCAAGGATCCGATCGGCACCAAGGGCGCGCGGCTGTCGACCCAGATCAGCTTCGCCGGCCGTTACCTGGTGTTTCTGCCCCAGGAAACCCACATCGGCATCTCGCAGAAGATCGAAGGCGAGGAGGAACGCGAACACCTGCGCCAGAAACTGCACCAGCTGATGCCGGCCGATGCCACCGGTGGCTTCATCGTGCGCACCATGGCGGAGACCGCCGAAGACGTCGAGATGCTGGCCGACATCGAATATCTCAGGCGGCTGTGGAGCAGCATCCAGTCGCGCGGCAACTGCGTCGTGCCGTGCCTGCTGTACCAGGACCTCGACCTGTCGCTGCGCGTGCTGCGCGACTTCGTCAACCGCGAAACCAGCCGCATCCTGATCGACTCGCGCGAGACCTACCAGCGCATGGCCGAGTTCGCGCAGAACTACACCCATGCCGTTCTGGAGAAACTGCAGCACTATGGCGCCGACCGGCCGCTGTTCGATCTCCACGCGATCGAGGACGAGATCGCCAAGGCGCTGGGCCGGCGCGTCGACCTGAAGTCCGGCGGCTACCTCATCATCGACCAGACCGAGGCGCTGACGACGGTCGACGTCAACACCGGCGGCTTCGTCGGCGCGCGCAACTTCGACGACACCATCTTCAAGACCAACCTCGAGGCCGCGCAGGCCATCGCGCGGCAGCTGCGCCTGCGCAATCTCGGCGGCATCATCATCATCGACTTCATCGACATGGACAACGTCGAGCACCAGGACGCGGTGCTCACCGAACTGAAGAAGACCCTGGCGCGCGATCCCACCCGCACCACGGTCAGCGGTTTTTCCGCACTGGGGCTGGTGGAAATGACGCGCAAGCGTACCCGCGAGTCGCTGGCGCATGTGCTGTGCGAACCCTGTCCCACCTGTGCCGGGCGCGGCGAGATCAAGACCGCGCAGACCGTGTGCTACGACGTGCTGCGCGAGATCCTGCGCGAGGCGCGCCAGTTTGGCGCGCGCGAATACCGCATCGTCGCCGCGCAAAGCGTGATCGACCTCTTCCTCGACGAGGAATCCGGCAGCCTCGCCCAGCTGATCGACTTCATCGGCAAGCCGGTGTCGCTGCAGGTGGAGACGACCTACCCGCAGGAGCAGTACGACATCATTTTGTTGTGAGTGGTGAGTGGTGAGTGGTGAGTGGTGAGTATTGCACCCCTCCCCCGCAAGCGGGGGAGGGGCCGGGGGAGAGGGGCTTTGAATCGCAGTTTACGCAGCCTGATGCATTGATATGAAACCCCGCGCCCCCACCTACTGGCTCACCGCCTGCGCCGAGCTCGCCGCCGCCGATCCGGTGATGGCTGCGCTCATCACACGCTATCCCGACGCCATCCTCGCCAATCGCGGCGACCCGTTCCAGACCCTCGCGCGCGCCATCGTCGGTCAGCAGATTTCGGTCAAGGCCGCTGCCAGCATCTGGACGCGCTTCGCGGCGCTGGCCGAAGCGGTCGTCCCCGAACGCATTGCTGCGCTCGATCCGCAAGCACTTGCCGCCTGCGGCCTGTCGCGCCGCAAGGTCGAATACCTGCGTGACCTGGCCGGCCATTTCGTCGATGAGCGCATACGGCCCGCGCGCTGGAAAAAAATGGATGACGAAGCGGTGATAGACGAGCTCGTCGACGTGCGCGGCATCGGCCGCTGGACCGCGGAGATGTTCCTGATTTTCAACCTGCACCGCCCGGACGTCTGGCCGGTCGACGACATCGGCCTGCAGAAGGCTGTCGCCGAGCATTATCTGGGCGGCGAGCGTCCCACCCCCAAGGCGTTGCGCAAGCATGGCGAGCGCCACGCGCCCTGGCGTACCGTCGCCACCTGGTATCTGTGGCGCAGCCTGGACCCGGTGGTGGTGCAGTACTGATTCAGCCCAGATAGGCGGCGAGAGATCGGA
>JAJZRT010000536.1 GCA_021802595.1 Pseudomonadota bacterium | reverse complement strand
CTGGGTCTCGGTACCTTCTTCGCTGCGCACCACCTTGTTTTCCGCATCCACTTCGCTGACGTTGAACAGCGTCTCGTACTCGATGCCCATGCGGTCGAATTCGGGCTTGGCCCAGATGGCGACTTCCTTGATGGTGTGAATGCGGCCGATCGGATAGTGATACTTGATCTTGATCTTGTCGCGGATGCCGCGCGCCTTGAAATAATCGTGCAGACCAAAGATGAGTTCGACCGGGGCGATCGGGCATTTGTGCGGCACGCCGACTACGACGGCAACGGTGCCTTCCTGGATCTCGCGCAGACGCTTGAACAGCTTGACCGCTGTGGCCTCGGTGTAGAACGTCTCCGCGCCCTCCGCCAGTCCGGGAATCTGTTCGGGCACGATGCGCGAGCCGGTGGCCATCACGAGGATATCGTATTCGTAAACCTTTCCGCTCTGGGTGACGACCTTGTTCTGGTCGAGCTGAAATTCTACGGCGGGGTCGACGTGGAAATCGATGGCGCCTTCGAGCAGGCTCGCCTGGTCACGATACAGCTGGTCCGGCGTCATCTGCCCGAACGCAACATACAGCAGCCCGGGCTGGTACATGTGCCTGTCGGACGCCGAAAGCATCGTAATCCGGACCCTGCGGGAACGAATCTCAGCAGACAGCCGCCGTGCCAGGTTGTTGGCCACGATGGTACCGCCTGTGCCACCACCGACGACTAAGATTCTCATTGCATTCTCCTATCCAAAATGAATTGCCCGGGCGTCTTCTGCTTGGTCAAACAGGCTTACACCCAACGCGCGCCCCGTTACTTGGCTTTGCGGATCTTGATGTGCCAGACCCCGTCGATCTTTTCGTTGCTGATGATTTCGTGCCCGACCTTGTTGACCCACTCCGGCACATCGGCACCGGAGCCTTCGTCGGTCGACAGCAGTTCAAGCGTATCCCCCACACTGCTCTGCTTCATGTGGGTGATGAGTTCCATAAGCGGTCCGGGGCAGAAGGTATCGCGTGCGTCGACAATCTTGGTATCGCTCATTGCAGTTCTCCAGAAAACATGGGGTTCAATTCGCCGCCCGCTCAGAACGTCAGCATCTGCCCGCCCTCGGCATCGCTCAGAAAGCGCGTCAGTCCGGTCGCGGGGCCGAGTCCGGGATCCAGGTCTTCATGCGTGATCTTCATCAGATCCAGCGCCATCGAGCAGGGCAGCAGCTGTGCATCGCCCAGCTCGACGGCCTGCTGGAACAGTTGCTTGAAAGGCGGGACGCCTTTCTGCGCCATGAGTGCCCCCATTTCGCCCTCGACCGGCGCCTCCCCGCTGTGTCCCTTCACGAAATAGGACAGGGCATTCATGGAGAGGAACACAGATACCTCATCGCCGGTTGCTGCCGCAACCGATGCGAACATCGCGGCCATCTGCAGCTTCTCGCGCGTACCCGTGACGCAGATGATGTTGATTTTTTGGGACATTGGCTTCTACCTTGCTCTGTGAGAATTTTTTGTTCGGCCCGGGTCGCAGGTCTGCGAGTCGGGACTGTTCATCCGATCAACCCCGGTGCCAGCTGAAGCGCCTGATGAGCATCACGCAGATGCTGTCCAGCACGAAACCGACCACGCCAATAACCAGCACCAGCCCCATGAGGTGGGCGTATTCCAGTCCCTCGCGTGCATCCTCGATGGCAAAGCCGAAGCCCGAGGTCACCCCGAGAAATTCCGCCGGAATGATCACGATCCACGCGACCCCGAGCGCCAGTCGGATGCCGGTCAGAATGTCGAAGGTGATCGCCGGCATGATGATCCGCGTCACCATCTGCCATGGCTTCGCACCGAGGTTGCGCGCCACCTTGAACCAGGCGGGATCGACCTTGGCCAGGCCGGACGCGGTGGCAAACGCAACCGGCCAGACGGACGCGATCGAGATGAGGAAGATGATTGCCTGCTCCCAGCCCGCGAACACCACGACCGCGATCGGCTCCCAGGAAAGCGGGCTGATCATGCGCAGGAACTGGAATGGCACGTTGGTCAGTCGCTGGAACCATCTGATCCGGCCCATGAGGATGCCGAGCGGGATACCGATGACAATGGCGAGGGAAAGTCCCGCACCCAGCCGATAACCGGTACTCGCCAGCGCCTTGGGAATCACCCCGTTATCCCACAGCTCCGGCAGGGCCTTGAGCGCCGGGATGGGACCGAAATCGGCAAACTGCGACGTCGATGGATTGAGCGAGACGACGTAGATGCCAACCCCCCACAGCGCAAACAGGACCGCCAGACCCACGAAAAAATGCAGCGACTTGTCTGCCGTATTCCTGATGGCCCGTGACAAGCAGTTTCCACTGACTCCAGCGGTGACCATGCCGCCGCCTACCGTTGCGGTGTTGCTGCTCATCGTTCATTTACCCCCGCCCGGAAACCGGGCATAGCGAGCGCCTGGCAGTGGGGCACCCTTTCGTTCGAACACATGCGACCCATGTCGGCTAACTCCCCGCTGGCCTTGTTGTGGTGGCCCGGATGAGCGACCAGCCCCTGGCTGCCAGGTGCATCCCGGAAACAGGGTGTCGCCATTGCGTGCGATGCATTTCTCATCATCCCCCCCGATGCCAGCTGTAACGCTTGATGAGCGCCACGAGGATGCTGTCGAGGAAATAGCCGACGATGCCGATCGTGACCACCATCGCGGTGAGATGGTTGTACGAAAGCGTCTCGCGCGCATCCTCGATGGCATACCCCAGGCCGGACGTCACCCCGAGATACTCGGCCGGAACCAGCACGATCCAGGCGACGCCCAGGGCGAGGCGTATGCCGGACAGGACGTCGAACGTGATCGCCGGCATGATCACCTTGGTCAGGATATGCATGGGCCGGGCGCCCAGATTGCGCGCCACCTTGAACCAGTTGGGGTCCACCTTGGCCAGGCCAGCGGCGGTCGCGAACATCACCGGCCAGACTGCCGCGATCGCGATCAGGAAGATGATCGATCCGTTCCACGTCGCGAACACCAGTACCGCCAGCGGCATCCAGGAGAGGGGGCTGATCATGCGCACGAACTGGAACGGCGAGTTGGTGAAGTCGCGGAACCACTTGATGCGGCCCATGAGGATGCCGATCGGCACGCCGATCACGATGGCGAGCAGAAGGCCCGAACCCAGACGAAAGCCGCTGGCGGCAAGTGCGTTCTGGATCTTGCCTGCCCCCCACAACTCCGGGAACGCCTCGAGCGTCGGGATCAATCCGAACTTGACGAAAGTTTTCGTCGTCGGATTAACGGAGATAAAGTAGCCCCCGATCAACCAGAGCGTAGCCAGGATCGCGATTCCGCCTGCGGCCCATCCCAGACTCTGCACCGCCGGATGCTTCATCAGGCGGCAGAACCCGCCCTCCCCGGCGGGATTGACTGCGTAACTCATACCTCGACCACCTCTTTGCGTACAAAGGGATCGCCTTTTTGCGGCACGCTCGGATCCAGCTTCCATGCCGGGTTGGCATTGAGTGCCTTCTTGACGTAGGTGTAATTGACGAGGTCATTGGCCACGAAATCGGCTGTGAGATTGTTCAGGAATCCCAGGTCGCCGCCGACCACCGTGTGTTTGAGCTCGTCCACGACATACTTGGTGGCACTCGGATACGGCCAGCCCTGGAAATTGATGCGGCTCTGGCCCCATTGCGGATGCTTGATTGCCGGGGGCGTCGCGTAGTCGGCCGGGCTGTAGAACAACATCGCACGCTCGACGACTTCGGCCGGGAACGGCAGGTATTTCTTGCCGTCCTTGGACAGCATCTGGGCCATCGCCTTCTTGTTGTTGGAAAGGTAGATCTGCGCTTCGACGATCGCGTTGTGCACCCCCTGCGCCCAGGCCGCGCGGGCGGGATCCATGGCATCGTCCTCGTGCATGACGACCACGCAGCAGGGATGTCCTTTCCAGACGTCGCCGGTGAAGCGCAGCATCTGGCCGCCCGCCTTGAGTTCGCCGAGTGC
>JAJZRT010000535.1 GCA_021802595.1 Pseudomonadota bacterium | reverse complement strand
TGGTCGAACAGAAGCGACAGGCCTTGCTGCGGCAGATGGCCGCCGAGGACATGAAGCAGCAACTGGCGGCCGACACCGCCGCGAACGAGGCGCGTATGGCCCGGCTGACCCAGGCGCGCGCCGCGGCCAGCAAGCGGCAGGCCGAGGTGGCCAGCGTGGTGGGCCAGTATCGTGACCAGATCAGCGCCAAGGTGCGTGGCAACACCCGCCTGCCCGACAACCTGAAGGGCAATCCCCAGGTACGCTGTCTGGTGAAACTGCTGCCCACCGGTGAAGTCCTGAGCGTGCGGGTGACGCAATCCAGCGGGAATCCGGCCTACGACGACGCGGTGGTGCGCGCCATCGAGAAGTCGTCGCCGTTGCCCTTGCCGAGCGATCGCGACGCGCGCGCCGCATTCGTTCCGGAACTTTCCTTCGTCCATCGCCCCAAAGAATGAGCCCGACACGGGCTGGAGCGAGGCTGCGCGCGGGATGGATCGCCGGCGGCCTATGCTAGACTCGACAACCAAGAAAACGTTTGCGAACACCGATGTCCGTCTCCATGCTGCGCGCCCTTCTGCTGTTTCCCCTGTTGTGCCTCGCCTGGCTGGGCACGCCGCTTTCCGCGCATGCCGCGATGGAAATCCAGGTGATCGGCGGCGCGGCGAACAAGATTGCCGTGGCCATGGTGCCGTTTCAGGCGGCACCCGGCCAGCCGAGCCCTGCGCTGACCCAGATTGCCGGGGACGATCTCAGCCGCAGCGGACAATTCAGGCTGGTCGATGTCGCGGGCGCACAGCAGCCCATCATGCCCGCGCAGGTCGACTATGCCGTCTGGCGTGGAAAGGGCGCGGATGCGCTGGTGGTGGGGCAGGTGGCCGCGCAGCCCGGTGGTCGCTTCGTCGTCCGCTTCTACCTGATGGACGTACTCAAACAGACCCAGCTCGCCGGCTACAGCTATACCATCACGCCCGGCCAATGGCGTGCCACGGCGCACCAGATCGCGGACATCATATACGCGAAGCTGACCGGCATTCCCGGCGCATTCAGCACCCGCATCGCCTACGTGCAGAAGCAGGGTCGCCGATACGCGCTGAAAGTGGCCGATGCGGACGGGCAGAACCCCCGCACGGTGATGCGCTCCAACGAATCGGTGATTTCGCCGAAATTCTCGCCTGACGGCACGCGCATCGCGTATGTATCGTTCGAGGACAAGAAGCCGATCGTGTATGTGCAGTCGCTGCAGGACGGCCATCGCAACCGGGTCGCGGCGTTCAAGGGATCGAACTCGGCCCCGGCCTGGGCGCCGGACGGCCGGCGGCTGGCTGTCGTCCTGACGCGCGACGGCGCTTCGCAGATCTATCTCATCAACGCCGACGGCAGCGGCCTGGCCCGCCTGACCCGGGGCGGCGATATCGACACCGAGCCGGTTTTCTCGCCCGATGGACAAACCCTTTTCTTCACGTCGGACCGCGGCGGCAGCCCGCAAATCTATCGCATGGCGGTCAGTGGCGGCGTAGCCAAACGGGTGACCTTCAGTGGCAGCTATAATGTGTCCCCCGCGATCAGTCCCGATGGGCGGTATCTGGCCTACATCAGCCGCGAGGAAGGCCGTTTCAGGGTGGCACTGATGGAATTGGCCTCGGGGCAGACCCGTGTGCTGACCGACACCACGCGGGACGAGTCGCCCAGCTTCGCGCCCAATGGCCAGGCCGTGTTGTATGCCACGGTGCTGGGCGAGCATGGAATACTCGGCACGGTGAGCCTGGACGGCAAGACGCACGCACGTCTCTCGGAATCCGGGGTGGATGCGCGTGAGCCGGTCTGGGGACCGTAATGCACACTGTTTTTTTGTTGGTAGCAAAATCGGGCGGTTGCAGGGGAGAAGCCGAATCGCCCATGTCTGGTTGTTTTCATTCATTCAATGGAGAGATAGATCAATGAACAAGATTTTCTGGCCCGCTCTGCTTGCGCTGACCTTGTCTGCGTGCGGCACCACCGGCGGCACGAAGGCGACGGTCGAGGACCACAGCACCGGCAAGACCGGCACGGCAACCAGCGGCACCGAAACCACGGGCGTGGGCAGCGGCGGTGTGGCGGGCAATGCGATGGGCGATGCCGGCGATCCGCGCAAGAATCCGTCCAGCCCCCTGTTCAAGCGCAGCGTCTATTTCGATTTCGACAGCTTCGTGGTGAAAGACGAATACCGTCCGATGCTCGAAGCGCATGCCGGTTTCATGAAGTCGAAGCCTGACCTGCATGTCACTCTGCAGGGCAATGCCGACGAGCGTGGCAGCCGCGAATACAACCTGGCTCTGGGGCAGAAGCGTGCCGAAGCCGTGCGCAAGGCGCTGGCCGTGCTGGGCGTGAAGGATACGCAGATGGAAGCGATCAGCTTTGGTGAGGAAAAGCCGCGCAACGAAGGCCATGACGAAGCCGCGTACGCCGAGAACCGCCGCACCGATATCGTGTATAGCGACGAGAAATGAGTCTGACCCGGCGTTACGGCCTGCTCGTCGCATCCCTGCTTGCGCTGGCCCAGCCGGCGCAGGCGGCGTTGTTCGGCAATGACGAGGAACTGACCCGCCAGCAGCAGGCGCTGCAGCAGCGGGTGGACGCGCTCGACGCGCGCCTCGGCAAGCTGGACGCGGCCATGCAGCAGAACCAGCCGATGCTGGACCTGCTGAAGGAGCTGGAGGCGCTGAAGGCCGAAGTGGCCCGCCTGCGCGGCCAGCTCGAGGTCCAGGCGAACCAGCTGGATACACTGGGCAAGCGGCAGAACGATCTTTACGCCGACCTCGACCAGCGACTTTCGGATCTCGCCAAGGCGACCAAGCCGGCGCCGGCGGCCGATGCGGCTCAAGTGTCGGCCCCCGCTGGCGCACCGCCGACGGCCGATGCGGCTGCCGCATCGCCGGCGGCGGCTGCAGCCCAGCAGCCGGACCCGCTGGCCGAGTCCCGCGGCTACGAAAACGCCCTGGCGCTGTTCCGTGACGCCAAATATCCTGCCGCCATTGCCGGATTCCAGGCCTTTCTCAAGGCCTATCCGGACAGTGCGCTGGCAGCCAATGCGCAATACTGGATTGGCTATTCGTATTACGCGCTGAAGGATTACAAGACTTCGCTGACGCATCAGAAAAAACTCGTGGCCACATATCCCAGCAGCCCCAAAGTGCCCGATGCGCTGCTCAATATCGCGACCAACCAGATCGAGCTGAATGATCTGGCCGGTGCGCGCAAGACGCTCAAGGAATTGGTGGCGAAGCACCCCGGTACCCCGGCGGCCCAGCTGGCGGCGCGCCGTCTGGGTGCGCTCAAGAAATAAGCGTCGTGTCTGAGTCCCTGACGCTTCAGTCGCCTAAAACGGGCCGTGGTTGTCCCCGCGAGCACCCTGAAGGGCCTAAAGGGGAGGCCGTGGTTGTAGAGCCGACAAGTCGGCAACAACCACGCACTAAAGACGCTAAAGCGTCAACAACCACGCTCCACCCGCAAGGAGTAGGCCGTGGTTGTAAAGACGCTAAAGCGTCAACAACCACGCTCCGCCTGACGGAGGTGTTCCTTTCCTTGCAGGGCGAAACCAGCCGCGCCGGCCTGCCGACCGTATTCGTCCGTCTGGCCGGCTGTCCGCTGCGCTGCCGCTGGTGCGACACGACCTACAGCTTCCAGGGCGGCGAAACCGTTCCCCTTACTGCGCTGCTGGCGCGGGTGGCGGAATACGGCGTGCCGACCGTGTGCGTCACCGGCGGCGAGCCGCTGGCGCAGAAGAACTGCCTGCCGTTGCTGACCGCGTTGTGCGACGCGGGGTATTCGGTGTCGCTGGAAACCAGCGGCGCGCTCGACGTCAGCAAGGTCGACCCGCGGGTGTCGCGCATCGTCGACATCAAGCCGCCGGAATCGGGGGAGGAAGCGCGCAACCGCTGGGAGAATCTCGCCCACCTGACGCCGAACGACGACCTGTGCCCGATGGAGCGCATTTACTCCTGG
>JAJZRT010000534.1 GCA_021802595.1 Pseudomonadota bacterium | reverse complement strand
TGTGGACCTGCGCGACGGCAACCAGGCGTTGATCGAGCCCATGGACATCGCGCGCAAGATGCGCATGTTCGAGCAACTGGTGAAGATCGGATTCAAGGAGATCGAGGTGGGCTTCCCGTCGGCCTCCCAGGTCGAGTTCGACTTCGTGCGCAAGCTCATCGAGGAAGACCGCATTCCTGACGACGTGACCATTCAGGTGTTGACCCAGGCGCGTGACCATCTGATCCGTCGCACGTTTGAGGCACTGGAAGGCGCGCCCCGCGCCATCGTCCACCTCTATAACGCCACCGCGCCCGTGATGCGCCGCGTGGTGCTGGACATGAGCGAGGAGGAAATCGTGGAACTGGCGCGTGGAAACGCGCAGATGTTCAAGGACATTGCTGCCCAGTACCCCCTTACCGACTGGACGTTCCAGTATTCGCCTGAGATGTACTCGGACACCGAACTGGAGTTTTCCAAGCGTGTGATCGATGCGGTGACCGATGTGTGGCAGCCGACACCCCAGAAGAAGTGCATCATCAATCTGCCGACCACGGTGGAGCATTCCACGCCGAACATCTTCGCGGACATGGTCGAGTGGACGCACCGCCACATCCAGCGCCGCGACTGCGTGGTGCTGTCGGTGCACCCGCACAACGACCGCGGCACCGGCACGGCAACGGCGGAGCTGGCCTTGATGGCGGGCGCCGACCGCCTGGAGGGCTGCCTCTTCGGCAACGGCGAACGTACGGGTAACCTGGACGTGGTGAACGTGGCTCTCAACATGTACACGCAAGGCGTGCATCCGGGGCTGGACTTTTCGGACATCGACGGCATCCGCAGCACCGTGGAGTATTGCAACCAGTTACCCGTGCACCCGCGCCATCCGTACGTGGGCGATCTGGTCTATACCTCTTTCTCCGGTTCGCATCAGGACGCTATCAAGAAAGCATTTGCCGCCCGGCGCGAGGGCGACATCTGGGAGATGCCCTACCTGCCGATCGATCCCAAGGATCTGGGGCGCAGTTATGAAGCCATCATTCGCGTCAACAGCCAGTCCGGCAAGGGCGGCATCGCGTATCTGTTGGAGAGTGAATACGGCGTGCAACTGCCGCGGCGCTTGCAGATCGAGTTCAGCCAGGCAGTGCAGCGCGAAATGGACGCCAGCGGCAAGGAGCTCACGGCCGCCGATCTGTGGAGTTTGTTCGAGCGCGAATACCGTCTGGACGAGGCAGCAACGCCGGTATACCGTATGGAAGGCGAAAACGGCACGGTTGCATTGCGCGGACAACTGCCCTGGCAAGGCCAGACGCTGCAGATTGAAGGCGAAGGCACAGGCCCGATCGACGCATTCGTGCAGGCCGTGGCCGCTGCGCTGGACTGCGATGTGCGCGTGCTGGACTACAACGAACATGCCATCAGCGAGGGCGCCCACGCCAAGGCCGTGGCCTATGTCGAGATGCGCATCGATGATCGCCACACCGTATATGGGGTGGGCATGGATGCCAATATCGTGTCAGCCTCGATCCGTGCCATTCTTTCGGGGCTGCAGCGTGCTCCGCAAATACAAGCCCAGGTGATGGTTGCCTGATTCCCTATCCCCACAACGACCTCAAGAGACGATCCATGACCGACAAGCTCATCATTTTCGACACCACCTTGCGCGACGGCGAGCAGTCGCCGGGAGCTTCCATGACGCGCGATGAAAAGCTGCGCATTGCCCGTCAACTGGAGCGGCTGCGTGTGGATGTGATCGAGGCGGGTTTTGCCGCCAGTTCCAACGGCGACTTCGAATCGGTGCAGGCCATTGCGCGCGCAGTGAAGGACTCCACGGTCTGCTCGCTGGCACGTGCCAACGACCGGGACATCGCACGTGCTGCCGAGGCGCTCAAAGAAGCGAGCCGCGCGCGCATCCACACATTCATCGCCACCAGCGCGCTGCACATGGAAAAGAAGCTGCGCATGACGCCCGAGCAGGTGCTGGAGCAAGCCAGGCAGGCGGTGCGTTTTGCACGCAACCTGGTGGAGGACATCGAATTCAGCCCCGAGGATGGCTACCGCAGCGATCCGGACTTCCTGTGCCGCGTGATCGAGACGGTGATCGCGGAGGGCGCCACCACCATCAACGTGCCCGACACCGTGGGTTACGCCATTCCCGAGCTGTACGGCAACTTCATCAAGAACCTTCGCGAGCGCATTCCCAACAGTGACAAGGCCATCTGGTCCGTGCACTGCCACAACGATCTGGGCATGGCGGTCGCCAACTCGCTGGCGGGTGTGAAGATCGGCGGGGCACGCCAGGTGGAGTGCACCATCAACGGCCTGGGCGAGCGTGCGGGCAACTGTTCGCTGGAGGAGGTGGTGATGGCCGTGAAGACGCGGCGCGACTACTTCGGCCTGGACGTCGGCATCGATACCCAGCACATCGTGGCCGCCAGCCGCATGGTCAGCCAGACCACCGGCTTTGTGGTGCAGCCCAACAAGGCCGTGGTGGGCGCCAATGCGTTCGCCCACGCCTCGGGCATCCACCAGGACGGCGTGCTCAAGGCGCGCGACACGTACGAGATCATGCGCGCCGAGGATGTGGGCTGGAGCGCCAACAAGATCGTGCTGGGCAAACTCAGTGGCCGCAATGCGTTCAAGCAACGTCTGCAGGAACTGGGCGTCCAGTTGGAGAGCGAAGGCGAAATCAACGTGGCGTTTGCCAAATTCAAGGAACTCGCCGACCGCAAGAGCGAGATCTTTGACGAGGACATCCTGGCACTCGTGAGCGACGAAAGCGTGACCAGCGAGAAGGAGCAGTTCGGCTTCGTGTCCCTGGCGCAGCACAGCGAAACGGGCGAGCGGCCCGAGGCGACCATCGTGTTCACCGTGGACGGCAAGGAAGTCCGCAGCTCCTCGGAGGGCAACGGCCCGGTCGATGCCTCGATGAAGGCCATCGAGGCGCATGTGCGCAGCGGTGCCGAGATGGTGCTGTACTCGGTGAATGCCATCAGTGGCTCCACCGAAAGCCAGGGCGAAGTCACCGTGCGGTTGCAGAGCGCCGGCCGCGTGGTGAATGGCGTAGGGGCCGACCCCGACATCGTGGTGGCATCGGCCAAGGCCTACCTCAGTGCCCTGAATAAATTACAAAGTAAAGCTGAGCGCGTGGCAGCACAGGGCTGATACCGCGTCCTATAATTCAGGCACTTTCTAAAAGAGTCGCGCAAGGTATTGATCTTGCGCGACTTTTTTTGATTTTGTACACTGCCACACAGTTTTTGCTGCTTGGAGCATTTGATGCATATGCGCGCTCGCATCGTCTCCCGTATCTCTCAGGGATTGGCCCTTCTGGTGATGGGTATCGCACTGGCCTCGCCCGGCGTGCATGCGGCCGAACGCAAGAAGGCGGTGGCAAAAAAAGCCGCGTCCACCACGGTTGCCAAACGCACCCCCGCTAAATCGTCGGCCAAGGCGCCCCGCCGGACCGTGGCCGTGAAGGCGGCGCGCGCGTCTGCGGTGAGTGCCCGTGCGCCCGTGCGCGTAGCCGCGGAGCCCGCGCGCCTCTCATTCGGGCAGTTGGCAGGGCTGCACGATGTGAGCGATCCGCTGGACCTGAAGTCGAGCGTGGCGCTGGTGATCGATCAGGACACGAAGGAAGTTCTGCTCAGCAAGAATGACCATGCCGTGCTGCCCATCGCCTCGTTGACCAAGCTGATGACCGGCTTGCTGGTTTCCGAGGCGCACTTGCCCATGGATGAGCTCATCACGATCACGCAGGACGACGTGGATACGGAAAAGGGCAGCGGCTCGCGGCTTGCGGTGGGAACGACACTCTCGCGCGGTGAACTACTGCATCTGGCCCTCATGTCCAGTGAGAATCGCGCCGCCCATGCGCTGGGACGCACGTTCCCGGGCGGGCTGGATACGTTCGTGGCACGCATGAATGCCAAGGCGAAGCTGCTGGGCATGGCGGATACGCGCTTTGTGGAGCCCACTGGCCTGTCC
>JAJZRT010000533.1 GCA_021802595.1 Pseudomonadota bacterium | reverse complement strand
TAGCCTTTTACATCGGCGTGCCTGTCGTGGTCAAGCCGAGCGACGGCAACCACGGGCGCGGCGTCTCCACCGACCTGATGTCGCGCGCGGAGGTCGAGGCGGCCTTTCACCTTGCCGATGCGGAAGGCAGCGAAGTGATCGTGGAGCGTTTCATACGCGGCAACGAACACCGTCTGCTGGTGGTCGGCGGTCGCCTCGCGGCTGCGGCCCGCGGTGAAGTGGTTTCACTGGTCGCGGATGGCCACTCGACCATACGCCAGCTCATCGACGCCCAGCTCAACAGCGACCCGCGCCGGGGCGCGGGCGAGGAGTTTCCGCTGGATGTGTTGCTGCCGGATGAGAACCCGGCGATTCGCTTCGAGCTCGAACGGCAGGGCTATGACGCCGATTCGATCCCGCCTCAGGGAAAGCAGGTGCTGATCCAGCGCAATGGCAATGTGGCCTTCGACGTGACCGATGAAGTGCATCCGGAAGTCGCCGCCGCGGTTGCGCTTGCCGCGCGCATCGTCGGGCTGGACATTGCCGGTATCGACCTCGTTGCGCAGGATATTTCCCGCCCTCTCGCCGAGCAGGGCGCGGCGATCGTCGAGGTCAACGCCGGCCCGAGCCTGCTCATGCACCTCAAACCGGCCCAGGGCGAACCCCGGCCGGTGGGCAACGCCATCGTCGACAATCTGTTCGCCGAGGGCGACAGCGGCCGCATTCCGGTGATCGGCATCTGCGGCACCGACGGCAAGAGCCTGGCGGCGCGCATCATTGCAAGGTTGCTGCACCTGCGCGGTGACTATGTCGGCCTCGCCTGCGACCAGGGGCTCTATTTCGCCCAGCGCCTGATCGACAAGCGGGACTGTGCCAACTGGGTCTCCGCGCAAAAGGTATTGTTGAACCGCAGCGTCGAAGCCGCGGTGATCGAGAACGGCGGCGACACGATTCTGGCCGAGGGCCTCGGCTATGACCGTTGCCAGGTCGGCATCATCACCAATATCGACCCCGTCCGGCATTACGGCAAGTTCTATATCGAGACGCCCGAGCAGGTCTGCAATGTGCTGCGCACCCAGGTGGACGTGGTGTTGTCCGACGGGGTGGCCGTGCTGAACCCGGACGATCCCCTGGCGGCAAAGATGGCGGAATATTGCGACGGCGAGGTCATGTACTTCACCCGGCAAGCCGATACGGAGCTCATCACGTCCCACCTGCAACGCGGCGGGAGGGCGGTCATGCTGCACGACGGCTCCATCACGCTGGTGACCGGCGAAGACCGGATGGCATTGATCCGGCTTGCGCATGTGCCATTGCTTGAGCATAGCCGCGATGCCGTCCAGATCGACAGTGTCCTCGCAGCGGTGGCTGCGGCCTGGTCGCTCAATATCACGCCCGGGCTGATCCGCGCCGGATTGGCGACGTTCGAAGTGGAACAGGAAAATACAAAGGATATCGTTTGATGGACGTCACACGCATTCGCGCGCTGCGCGGCCCGAACCTGTGGAGCCGGCATACCTCCATCGAAGCCATCGTGACCTGCAGCGAGGCGGAGCGCGACATTGCCGGGATCAGCGGCTTCGAACAGCGCTTTCGCGTGCTATTCCCGGAGATCGCCTCGCTGCAGCTGGCCGGCCACAAGGCCGCCGTGCCGCTGGCGCATGTGCTGCAACTGGCCGCGCTGGGCCTGCAGACGCAGATTGGATGCCCGGTCACTTTCAGCAGGATCAAGTCCACGCTTGAACCCGGCGTGTATCAAGTGGTGGTCGAATACAGCGAAGAGTCGGTAGGCCGCAAGGCGTTCGATCTGGCGGAACAGTTGTGCAATGCCGCGCTGCACAACACGGGGTTCGACCTGGCTGCGGCGCTGGCCGAATTGCGCGAACTCGATGAAGACGAACGCCTGGGGCCCAGCACCGGGTCTATCGTCCAGGCCGCCGCGGCGCGCGGCATCCCGTTCCGGCGCCTGACCCGAGGCAGCCTCGTGCAATTCGGCTGGGGCAGCAAGCAGCGGCGCATCCAGGCCGCCGAAACGGACCGCAGCGGCGCGATCGCGGAAATGATCGCCCAGGATAAGGAATTGACCAAGAAGCTGCTCGATGCAGCGGGTGTGCCCGTCCCCAACGGACGCCCGGTGACGAGCGCGGTAGACGCGTGGGCCGCGTTGTGCGAGATCGCAGCCCCCGTGGTGGTCAAGCCGCTGGACGGCAATCAGGGTAAAGGCGTGACGGTCAATATCGTCAGCCGCGAAGATCTCGAACGTGCTTATGCCGCGGCTTCCGAGATCAGCTCGGAGATATTGGTAGAACGGTTCATTCCCGGAAGCGACTTCCGTTTGCTGGTCGTGGGTGACCGTGTAGTCGCCGCGGCACGCCGCGAGCCGCCGCAGGTAATCGGCGATGGCGTGCATAGCGTGCGCGAACTGGTCGAACAGGTGAACAGGGACCCGCGGCGCGGCGCGGGGCATGCCACTTCGCTGACCAGGATCAGTTTCGACGAGATCGCCCTCGCGTGCCTCGAAGCACAGGGTCTGCGGGCAGACTCGGTGCCCAACAAGGGCGCCCGCGTCCAGCTGCGCAATAACGCCAACCTCAGCACCGGCGGTTCCGCGACCGATGTCACCGATGACGTCCATCCGGACCTGGCGGCCAGCGCGGTCGCCGCGGCACAGATGGTCGGGCTGGACATATGCGGAGTCGATGTGGTGTGCGACAGCGTGCTGCATCCGCTGCAGGAACAGGGGGGCGGCATCATCGAAGTGAATGCTGCACCGGGATTGCGCATGCACCTGCAGCCTTCCTTTGGCAAGGGTCGCGCGGTGGGCGAGGCGATCGTTTCAATGATGTTCACGCATGGCGAGACAGGCCGCATCCCGCTGGTGACGGTGGCGGGAACCAACGGCAAGACCACCACGGTGCGCCTGATCGCCCATATTCTCGGCTGTCACGGCCTGCGCGTCGGCATGACCAACTCGGATGGCGTGTATATCGAAGGGAGACGCATCGAAACCGGCGACTGCAGCGGCCCCAAGAGCGCCCGCAACGTGCTGCTGCACCCGGATGTCGATGCGGCTGTCCTGGAGACGGCGCGTGGCGGCGTTTTGCGCGAAGGCCTGGCCTTCGATATCTGCGATGTCGCGGTGGTCACCAACATCGGCATGGGCGATCACCTCGGCCTGAACTACATCAGCACGGTGGAAGACCTTGCCGTCGTCAAACGCGTGGTCGTGCAGAACGTCGCGCCGCATGGCACCGCGGTACTCAATGCGGCCGACCCGATGTGCGTCCAGATGGCGGACGCCTGCCCCGGCAGCGTGACGTTCTTCGCCAGCGACCGGCATCATCCGGTCATCGCCACGCGCCGGGCGCAAGGGCATCGCGTGGTCTACGTTGCCGACGGCCATATCGTGGCCGCGCACCAGGCCGATGAAACTCATATCCCGCTTTCCTCCATCCCCCTGACGCGCAACGGGACGATCGGTTTCCAGATCGAGAATGCGATGGCGGCGGTGGCGGCCATCTGGGCGCTGGAAGTCAGCTGGGAAACGATACGTTCCGGCCTGGCATCGTTCGTCAACGATGCGCAAACCGCGCCGGGCAGGTTCAATTTCTTCGACTATCGCGGCGCCAACGTCGTCGCCGACTATGGCCACAACCCGGATGCGATCCACGCACTGGTGCCTGCCATCGAAAGCATTCCGGCCGGAAAGCGCGTGGTGGTGATCAGCGGTGCGGGCGACCGCCGCGATGTCGATATCATCCGCCAGACGGAAATCCTGGGCGATGTATTCGACGAGATCATCCTGTACCAGGACCAGTGCCAGCGCGGGCGCGAGAGCGGCGAAGTGCTGGCGTTGCTGCGTCGGGGTTTGGTCGGCGCCAAACGCGCGACGCACATCGATGAGATCACCGGCGAGTTTCTCGCCATCGACACCGCGCTGGCGCGCCTGAAAGCGGGAGATCTGTGCCTGGTCCTGATCGACCAGGTTGA
>JAJZRT010000532.1 GCA_021802595.1 Pseudomonadota bacterium | reverse complement strand
ATGTGGCGCGCTGCCATTTCCAGCGCCAGCGCATTCAGCCAGTCGACCAGCAGCAGTTCGTCGTCCGGCGCTTCACAGCGGATGTCCACCGCGTCCTGCGCCGCCACCGCGGACGGATCGGCCACCACCGCAACCATGGCCAGCGCGGCCTGCTCGAAGGCGGCTGCAAGGGTGGGACCGACACCGCGTACTCCCATGTCGGCCTGATGCGGGAAATGCACCCAGTACGCGCGGCCATGGCCGCGCAACGCCGCCACCGCCTGTGCCCGCGCCTGAAAGATCGCTTCCCGGATACGCGCCGGCTCGACGCTGCGCGCCACCGCGGCGGCATCGATGGTCTGCGCCGCCTGCAGCGCCTGCCGCAGGGCATCCAGTGCGGGGAAAGATTTGTCCTCGTAGCCCGGCCGGCCACGGAAATCGCATTCACAGGCCTGCAGGAATGCCGCGAAGCGCTCGGGGCGGCGGAATGCATCGACGCGCTCAAGCAGTTCGACCACCGTGCCCGGGCGCAATTCGAGCGCACGGTGGGCAACGCCATGGTCGCGCGCCACCGCGACGGCGAGATCGCGGCAGTCTGCCGGCACACGGATGCGCTCGCAGAGCGTCCGCACCAGGTCGACGCTCCTGGCTTCGTGGCCATGATGCTTGGGCCACAGCTCGGGCGGCGTGACGCCCTTGCCGAGGTCGTGCGTCAGCGCGGCGAAGCGCACCGGCAGGCTCATGTCCTGGCGCGCGGCCCAGTCGACGACAAGCATGACATGGACGCCGGTATCGATTTCGGGATGATGTTCGGGTGGCTGCGGCACGCCGAACAAGCGATCGATTTCGGGAAACAGCCGCACCAGCGCGCCACACTCGCGCAGCACGGCGAACATGCGCGAGGGGCGTGCTTCCATCAGGCCGCGCGCAACCTCCTGCCATACCCGTTCGGGGACGAGCGCGTCGACCTCGCCGTTGTCGACCATCTGCCGCATCAGGGCCATGGTTTCCGGCGCCACGGCAAAGTCGCCGAAGCGCGCGGCGAAGCGCGCCACTCGCAGGATACGCACCGGGTCTTCGGCGAAGGCCCCGCTCACGTGGCGGAAAACTTTCGCCGCCAGATCGCGCTGGCCGCCGTAGGGGTCGACCAGGGTGCCGTCCACCTCTTCGGCCATCGCGTTGATGGTGAGGTCGCGCCGGAGCAGATCTTCTTCCAGCGTGACCTCCGGGGCGGCATGGACGATGAAGCCCTTGTAGCCGTGTCCCGACTTGCGCTCGGTACGCGCGAGCGCATATTCCTCGTGGGTCTGCGGGTGCAGGAACACCGGAAAATCCTTTCCGACCGGCCGATAGCCCAGCGCGACCATGTCGTCGGGCGTCGCGCCCACGACGACGTGATCACGGTCGGTCACCGGCAGGCCCAGCAACCGGTCACGCACTGCGCCGCCGACGATGTAGGTTCTCATGGCGGCGCGACAGGCCTCAGCGGTGGGCGCTTTCCCGGTAATCCTCGTACCGCGCGCGCGGCGTGTCGGCGCGCAGGTATTCGGGTGCGATGGCTTCGAGCGAGGTCGGCTGGAAATCGAACACGGACGGCCAGCCGCCCGCACACACGTTGTCCGTGCACATCGCGTAGTAGTTGTCGCGCGTCATCAGCTTCCTGCCCGGCTTGAGTTCCAGCGCCCAGGCCTGGAAGTACGACATCCATTTGCCCAGCGCGATGATGCTGCGTTTCTTGCCGGTGACCTCGCCCACGTAGCTCACCAGCTCCTGCAGGGTATACGCACGGGGACCGCACAGGTCATAGGTCTGGCCGTAGGTGGCTGGATTGTCCAGGCTGTCGGCAAAGGCGCGTGCGACGTCGTCGACATGCACCGGCGCGAAGCGGCTGCCGGCCGCGGCGAGCGGCAGCACCGGGAAGGCCTTGAGCAGGTGGGCGAACATCGAGAGGAAGGAATCGCCACGTCCGAAGATCACCGACGGACGGAAGATCGTGACGTTGAGGCCGTAGCCGTGGATGAACTTGGGGCCATTGAGATACCAGTTCTCATGCTCGCTGTGATGCCGGCCGGCCTCGCGCACCAGCGCTTCGGCGATCCCCTTGGAGCGCTGGTAGCCCGAACGCGAATTCGGATCGGCGCCCAGCGCACTCATGTGCAGCAGGCGGCGCACGCCGGATTCGCCGCAGGCATGGATGACCTTGCGCGGCAGTTCGATATGAACCTTCTGGAAGTCGCCGCGGCGGGCACTCGGCAGATCGACACGGCCGACCTTGCCTTCGTGCAGGATGCCAACCAGATTGATGACGGCATCCATGCCGCGGAAATGCTGGATGAGTTCCTGCTGGTCGTGGACATTGGCCTCGATCACTTCCACCGTGGGCAGCAGGATCAGTTCCTTGGCCATTTCGCGGCGGTGAGACAGCACACGGACCTGGAGGCCGCGCGCGGCGAGCTGGCTGACGAGCTGGGTGCCGACAAAGCCGGACCCGCCGAGGATGCAGATGCGTTGAATCTTCATGGTGTGGTTCGTTTGTGTATATAAGGCGATGCTGATTCTAATCGTCCGGCCGCCCGACTTCCAGCGAAGTGTCGGTATCGGACGTCGCGGCCACTGGCGTCTTGCGCGGAGGAATCAGGCCCAGCCGCTCCTTCAGCAGCACCGAGGGCTGGCCGAAACGCATCGCGTAATGCATGGCGTTGCTCATCACCTTTTTCACGTAATCGCGCGTTTCGGCAAACGGGATCGACTCGATGTAGACCGCCGCCTCCATCGGCCGGGTATCGCGCCAGCGCTGCGCGCGGCTCGGCCCGGCATTATAGGCGGCGGTCGCCAGCACCGGCGAACCGTCCAGCGTGGACTGCACATGCTTCAGGTAGTACGCGCCAAACTCGATGTTCCGGGCGGGATCGCGCATCTCGTCCACGTGGAATCGGCGGATGCCGAGGCGCTGCGCAATCCAGCGTGCGGTGGCAGGCATGATCTGCATCAGTCCTGCGGCACCGACGCTCGATCGCGCGACATTGACGAAGCGGCTTTCCTGCCGCATCAGCCCGTACACCCAGGCTTCGTCGATGCCGTTCTCGCGTGCGGCCTGATGCGCCTGCTCGCGGTAAGGCGCCAGAAAGCGCAGTTCGAAATCGTGCAGTTCGCGGGTGCGCTCGGCCGTGTTGATGGCGCTGTCATACCATTCCATGCGGCGGGCGAGCTCGGCCGCCGCCAGCAACTGCGCATCGGAGAAATCGCGCACCGTCCAGTTCCACTCCTGGGTGGCGTCGCCACGCAAACCCAGTTCGTACAGGGCCACCGCGCGGGCAATCCCGGGCTGACGGCCGACGGCCTCCACGTCGTCGCCGCCCACCTTGATGTTGATGGCGGGGGCCTGCACGACCGCCCCGAGCTCTTCCCCGGCCAGCTGACTGTAGTAATCGTGCTCACGCGACAGCGCAAGAAAAAGGGTATTGGCGGCGACCCGCTGCCCAACCGCCTGCAGGGCGCGTGCGCGCCAGTAGCGCCAGACAGGCTGTCCGCGGGCGGCATCGCCCATGCTGTCGATCGCACGCAGCACCGTCTTCCAGTCGCCGGCACGGAGCGCAGCGCGCACCCACCATTCGCGCTGGAAATCGTTGAGTGCCACCTCTCCCGCGAGCCGGAACCAGTCCAGCGCTGCCGGTTCGTGACGGCGTGCGGCCCAGGTGGCAAGGCGCCCCCAGGCCGTGCGCGACTCCACCGGATTGAGTTGCGGCGCCCATTTGCGCAGCGCCTGTTCCGCCTCGGCGGAGTCGCGCCGGGCCAGCTGGTCGAGCGCGTAGAGCGCGATTTCGCGGTCGCCGCGACGTGCCAGGTCGAGGGTTCCCACGTTCAGCACGCGTGCGGGATCGCGGCTGGCCTGATCCAGCAACGCAACGTCCGGACGCTGCCCCTCGGCCAGTGCGTTCGCCACCACCCTGGCGACGTTGAGATTGCCCGCTTCCAGTGCCAGGCGGAAACGT
>JAJZRT010000531.1 GCA_021802595.1 Pseudomonadota bacterium | reverse complement strand
CCGAGCATGTCGGCGGCGCGCGTCTGGTTGCCCTCGGCGCGGTCGAGGATGTAGGCCAGCAGGGGTTTTTCCACCGCGCTCACCACCATGGTGTAGATCTCGCTCGGCGTTTCGCCGTCGAGGTCCTTGAAATAGCGGTTCAGCGACCGCCGCATGCACGCGGCGATTTCGTTTTCTTCTATCATTTTGAAATTCCCCTTTATGCCGCGAGCCGTGATGCCTGCGGCATGTTCTGTGCGTTATTGTTGTCGTGACTGGTCTCATAGCGCAGACGGTTGTCTGCGCGTGCCGCCTGGGCAAAGTATTCGTTCACGACGGCAAGCTGTTCGGCCACCGAATCGAGCTGGTTCATGGTGTGGCGGAAGGCGCTGCTTCCGACCAGCCCCCGGGTGTACCAGGAAATGTGCTTGCGCGCCACGCGCACCCCGGTGACATCGCCGTAGAAAGCATACAGGTCGTGGATGTGTTCGAGCAGCACGGCGTGGATTTCGGCGACTTCCGGTTCCGGCAGGTGTTTGCCGGTGGCGAGAAAATGGTCGATCTCGCGGAAGATCCAGGGACGCCCCTGCGCGGCGCGGCCGATCATCACGGCGTCGGCACCGGTGTAGTCGAGGACGTGGCGGGCCTTTTCCGGGGTGGTGATGTCGCCGTTGGCGATGACGGGAATCCTTGCCTCCGCTTTCACCGCGCGGAGGGTGTCGTACTCGGCCTCGCCGGTGTAGCCGCAGGCACGGGTGCGGCCGTGCATCGCCAGCGCCTGCACGCCGGCGTTCTCGGCGATCTTCAGGATGTTGAGGGCGTTGCGGTGTTCGCGGTCCCAGCCGGTGCGGATCTTCAGCGTCACCGGTACCTCGGGCACGGCCTTGACGACGGCGTCGAGGATGCGGCCGACCAGGGCCTCGTCCTGCAGCAGGGCGGAGCCCGCCATCACGTTGCACACCTTCTTCGCCGGGCAGCCCATGTTGATGTCGATGATCTGCGCGCCGCGGTCGACATTGTGACGCGCGGCCTCGGCCATCATTGCCGGGTCGGCGCCGGCGATCTGCACGCTGATCGGGTCGACCTCGCCTTCGTGGTTGGCGCGCCGTGCCGTCTTGGCCGAGCCGTACAGCAGCGAGTTCGACGTCACCATCTCGGACACGGCCATCCCCGCGCCCAGCCGCTTGCAAAGCTGGCGGAAGGGCCGGTCGGTCACCCCGGCCATGGGGGCGACGATCAGGCGGTTCTTGAGGAGGTGGCGGCCGATACGCATAAGGGGTGGCATTTTACCCTTCTCGAGGGTCCCAACCAAGCTTGAAAAAATTACATTCCGGGTTGGAGGGGGGGAGCATGAACAACTACTATCAACAAGGTGACATTTCATCAACAAGTGGAGGAAAAAGCATGGGTTTCATGTCTGAATTCAAGGCGTTCGCGGTCAAGGGCAATGCCATGGACCTGGCGGTCGGCGTGATCATCGGCGCCGCCTTCGGCAAGATCGTCGACTCCATCGTCAACGACCTGATCATGCCGGTCGTCGGCGCGGTGTTCGGCGGCTTCGATTTCTCCAACCTGTTCATCGCGCTCAAGGCCGTGCCGGCAGGCGTGGCGATGACACTGGCCGAGGTGAAGAAGGCCGGCGTTCCGGTATTTGCCTACGGCAACTTCATCACCATCCTGCTCAACTTCATCATCCTGGCGTTCATCGTCTTCATCCTCGTCAAGCAGCTCAACCGCCTGAAGAAGGAGGCGCCACCTGCCGCGCCGGCGGCGCCGCCGGAAGATGTCGTCCTGCTGCGTGAAATCCGTGACAGCCTGAAGAAGTAGACCGCGCATCCGATCTTGAAAGGGCAACCAGGCTGCGCCGGGTTGCCCTTTTTCATGGGGTCGCGGTCGCCGGGGTCAGTGGGCCGCTTCCCAGTTGTGGCCCGCACCGACGCCGACGCGCAGCGGCACCTTGAGCGCGGCGACGTTGCACATGTGCGCCGGCAGCTCGGCGCGCACGCGGTCGAGTTCGTGCTCGGGGACTTCGAGGATGAGTTCGTCGTGTACCTGCAGCAGCAGTCGGCTGGCCAGACTTTCATCGTCGAGCCAGTGCTGCACGGCGATCATCGCCAGCTTGATGAGGTCGGCGGCAGTGCCCTGCATCGGCGCGTTGATCGCCGCGCGCTCGGCGCCTTGGCGGCGAGCCGGGTTCTTTGCGTTGATCTCGGGAAGGTAGAGCCGGCGGCCGAACACGGTCTCGACGTAGCCCTGGCTGCGCGCGGTCTCGCGCGTGCGCTGCATGTAGTCGGCCACGCCGGGATAGCGCGCGAAGTAGCGGTCGATGTAGGCCTGCGCGGCGGCGCGATCGAGGTTGAGCTGGCTCGCGAGGCCGAATGCCGACATGCCGTAGATGAGGCCGAAGTTGATGACCTTGGCCATGCGTCGCTGGTCGGCGCTGACGTCGTCGAGCGGCACGCCGAACACTTCGGCGGCGGTGGCGGTATGGATGTCGCGATCTTCGGCAAAGGCCTTCAGCAGGCCAGCGTCGTCAGAGAGGTGCGCCATGATGCGCAGCTCGATCTGCGAATAGTCGGCCGACACCAGCACGTGCCCGGGCGGCGCGATGAAGGCCTCGCGGATGCGGCGGCCCTCGGCGGTGCGCGCGGGGATGTTCTGCAGATTGGGGTCGGAGCTCGCCAGCCGTCCGGTGACCGCGGTCGCCTGCGAGTAGCTGGTATGGACGCGCCCGGTGGCCGGATTGATCATCTGGGGCAGCTTGTCGGTGTAGGTCGATTTCAGCTTCGCCATGCCGCGATAGTCGAGGATCGCCCGCGCGATGGGGTGGTCGAGCGCGAGCTGCTCCAGCGTTTCCTCATCGGTCGAGGGCGCGCCGCTCGGCGTCTTCTTGACGACAGGCAGGCCTTTTTGCGCGAACAGGATGTCGCCGATCTGCTTGGGCGAGCCGAGGTTGAACGGCTGTCCCGCTTCCTGGTAGGCGCGCTGTTCGAGCTCCAGCATCTTGCGGCCGAGTTCGCCGCTCTGCAGCGCCAGCAAATTCCGATCGAGCAGCACGCCGGTGCGCTCCATGCGGAACAGGATGTCCGCCACCGGCAGCTCGATGTGCCGGTAGACGAAGCGCAGCTTGTCGGACGCATCGATCTGCGGCGCCAGTGCGTCGCGCACGCGCAGCGTGACGTCGGCATCCTCGGCGGCGTATTCGCTGGCGCGCTCGATGTCGACCTGTTCGAAGCCGATGCGCGCCGCGCCCTTGCCGGTGACGTCGTCGTAACTGATCGTCGCCAGGCCCAGGTGGCGCGACGCCAGGTTGCCGAGCTCGTGCGACTGGTGGGCTTCGAGCACGTAGGACTGCAGCAGCGTGTCGTCGACGATGCCGCCGAGCGCGATGCCGGCGTTGGCGAATACGTGGCGGTCGTACTTGAGGTGCTGGCCGATGATTCTGGGTTCGTGGCTTTCCAGCAGCGGCTTCAGCTTCGCCAGCACGGCGTCGCGGTCCAGCTGCGCTGGCGCGCCGGCATAGTGATGCGCCAGCGGCAGGTAGGCCGCCTCGCCGGCCTGAACGGCGAACGAGATGCCGACCAGCTCGGCCTGCATGGCATCGAGGCTGGTGGTTTCGGTGTCGAGCGCATACGCCGGCGCCGCTTCCAGTTTGGCGATCCAGGCGCCGAGCCGGGCTTCGCTGAGGATCGTCTCGTAGTGCGCGCGGTGGTCGCCGCTGTTGTCCTGTTCGGGTGCTTCGGGGCTTGATGTGACGGCGGCGTCGAGTTCGCGCAGCCAGGTGCGGAATTCGTAGCGCTCGAATAGCGGCCGCAGCGTGTCGGTGTCGCGCGGTTTCAGTACGAGGTCTTCGAAATCGAAGGGCAGCGCCACGTCGGTCTTGATGGTGATCAGCACGCGTGCCTGCGGCAGCCAGTCGAGCGCGGCGCGCAGGTTGTCGCCGACCACGCCCTTGATCTCGCCGGCGTGCGCCATCAGGTTGTCGAGCGTGCCGTATT
>JAJZRT010000530.1 GCA_021802595.1 Pseudomonadota bacterium | reverse complement strand
CACGCCAGAACAAGCAGTACGATTGTATTAACTTATTGATTTATTTATTAAATATCGTTATTACAGATTATTCTAAAATTCTAATCTTCAAGGCAGCGTAAGCCATTTCGGCGCATCGGCCGCGAAGATTTCCGGGTCAAGATGCGGCTGCACCCCGAGGCACGGGCCAGGCAGACGTGCGTGCAGCGCGGCCACATTCTCGGCCTGACATGCCATCGCCGGGTCGACGTGGTTACCCACCCAACCGGCCCACGGCAACTGCCGGTGCGCAATCGATTCCGCCGTCAACAGCGCATGGTTGAGACAGCCAAGGCGCAACCCCACCACCAGCACGACGGGCAGGCCCAGACGCTGAGCCAGGTCCGCCATGTCGTCGCGTTCATTCAAGGGCACCCGCCAACCGCCCGCGCCTTCGACCACCACTACGTCGGCGGTGGCGGCGAGCCGCAAGTAGGCTGCGGCGATGACATCCAGCTCGATCCGCACGCCCGCCAGTTGCGCGCCGATATGGGGCGCGACCGGCGCGGCAAAGGCGTAGGGGTTGACGTCACGCAGGTCGACCGCCGCGTTGGTTGCCAGCATTAGCGCCGCCACGTCTTCGTTCAACTCGCCCGGCGCATGGCCCGCCGCCACCGGCTTCATCGCCGCCACCCGCAGGCCCTGCGCACGCAACGCATGGATCAGCGCCACCGCCACCCGCGTCTTGCCGACGCCGGTATCGGTGCCGGTGACGAACAGCCCACGTGCGCTCATGCCAGGCCCAACTTGCGGCGGCGCTCGCCGATGTTGAACTGGATCACCTGGCGGCCGTCTTCGCGCTGCGTCTTGTCGCCCACCCAAGCATGGCCGTAGATCACCTCGAACGTCGCCGGCAGGCGGCCCTCCAGGCGATGCGTTTCATAGGCCTTTTCCAGCCGCGCCCACGCCGTTTTGCCAAGCAGGCCGCGCCGCCGCGCCGCCGCCGCGTTGTGGGCGCCGATGCCCTTGAGGTCGCGCATCAGCGACTTGAGATCGGTGTAGGTGAGCGTCAGCATTTCCATTTCCATCACCGGGCTGGCAAAGCCGGCGTTAACCAGCATGTCGCCGATGTCGTGCAGATCAGTGAAGCGATTGACGTGCGGCGCGTCGTCGACGGCGGCGAAGGCGGTGCGCAATTCCTTCAGCGTGTCGGGGCCGAAGGTGGCGAACATCAGCAGCCCGCCGGGCGCCAGCACGCGATACAAGCCCTTCAGCGTGGCCTCGAGATCCTGAGCCCACTGCAGTGCCAGGCTGGACCACACGAGGTTCACGCTGTTGGACGCCAGCGGCAGCCGCTCCATGTCGGCGCACAGCCAAAGGGGCATGACCGAGGACCGGGAAGAAAGTTTCGTCAGGGCGCGCTGAGCCCAGCCCGGCTGCGGCAGGCGCGCGCGCGCCGCCGCCAGCATGGCCGGCGCAACATCGAGCGCGCAGAAGCCGGCCTCGGCGTAGCGTGTATGCAAGTGCGCCAGGCCGTAGCCGGTGCCGCAGCCGACATCGAGCACACGCTCCGGCTGCAGCGTCATGAAATCAAGCCGTTCCAGCAGGCGATCGCACACCACGCGCTGCAGCACAGCGTGGGCATCGTAGCTGGCCGCGGCCTGGTCGAACGCACGCCGGATTTCCGCCAGTTCGAGCGCTTCCGGCGCGTCGGAATGGGCGGGCGGCACCTGCGACTCAGTCATGGGCAAAGCGGACGATGGCTGCCGCGACCTCGGTAGGATGCGACAGATGCGGCGCATGCGCCGCCCGCGCCAGTTGGACATGCCGGGCCGCAGGCAAGGCGTCGGCCAGCCACGCGCCGGCGGCTGCAGGCGTCAGCGTGTCGAGTGCGCCGTGCAGCACCAGGGTCGGCTGCGCCAGTTGCGGCAGTTGCTCGCGCAAGTCGGTCTCACGCAAAATCGACAAGCCGCCCAGCAGGGCGTCGGAACTCGCCTGCGGCAAGGCCTGCAGGCTCTGACGCAATTGCTGCAGCAGGGTTTTCTGGTCCGACACCCCGCGCGTCTGCAGGCTCAAAAAACGCAACAGCGTCGCCTGCGGATCGGCCAGCAGCGCGGTGCCGAAGTCCTGCAGGTCGTCCGCCGCCATGCCCCGCGCCCAGTCCTCTGCGGCGACGAAGCGAGGCGTCGACGACAGCAGCACCAGGCGCGCAATCTTGCGGGGATGGTCGAGCGCGGCGCGCATCGCCACCTGTCCGCCGAGCGACCAGCCGAGCAGGAGGACGTTGTCCGGCAGCTGCTGCGCCAGATCGTCCGCCCAGCTTTGCAGGGTATTCACCGCCAGCGCAGCACGTCCACCATGACCCGGCAGGTTGAGCGCGCGCACCTCGAAATCAATGGCCAGCAAGTCGACCAGCGCATCGAACACGCGGGCGTTCATGCCCCAGCCGTGCAACAGGGCGAGGACCGGTTTAGTCGAGCGCATGCAGGGCCTGGATCAGTTGCGCGACATCGTCGGCGCTGTGTGCGGCCGACAGCGTGATGCGCAGGCGCGCCGTATTCGCCGACACCGTCGGTGTGCGGATGGCAGGCACCAGCAGGTCGCGCTGCAGCAGGGCCAGCGACAGTGCCACTGCATCGGCGTTGGCGCCGATCAGCAGCGGCTGGATCGGCGTGTCGGACGCCATCAGCGTGCCGCGCTTGAGGCCGGCCAGGCCCGCGCGCAATTGCACGATCAGGCGCTGCAGCTGCGCGCGTCGCGTGCCGCCGGCCTCGATCTGTCGCAGGCTTTCCAGCAGGCAGGCCGCCAACAGCGGCGGCGAGGCGGTGGTGTAGATGTAGGGCCGCGCCTTCTGGATCAGCCAGTCGATCACGCTTGCATGTGCGGCCACTGCCGCGCCCGCCACGCCGGCCGCCTTGCCGAGCGTGGCCAGATAGATCACGCGATCGCTGGCGCGGGCGCGCTCGGTCAGACCGCCCCGGCCGTCGTTCAGCACGCCGAAACCATGCGCGTCGTCGAGATAGAGCCAGGCGTCGTAGCGTTCGGCCAGGTCGAGCAACGCGTCGACCGGCGCGACGTCGCCGTCCATGCTGAACACCAGATCCGAAGCAATGAGCTTGCCCAGCGCCGCGCTGGCCGCCAGTTGGCCCTCGAGCTGCGCCAGGTCGTTGTGGCGATAGCGGGTGAAACTCGCACCGGAAAGCTGCGCGGCATCGACCAGGGAGGCGTGGTTCAACTTATCGGCGAAGACTTCGCCCTTCTTCGCCAGCAGCGTGGTGAGGACGCCAAGGTTGGCCATATAGCCGCTGGAAAAAAGCAGCGCGGCGGGCTTGCCGACGAAGCGCGCGAACGCCGCTTCGAAATCGTCGTGGAAACGATGATGGCCGGTGATGAGATGCGCCGCGCCGGCGCCGACGCCGCATTGGTCGAGCGCCGCGTGCGCGGCGTGCGGCAGCGCGGGATCGGCGGCGAGGCCGAGGTAGTCGTTGCTGCAGAAGGAAATGACGCGCTGACCGTCGATCGTCGCGTGCGCGCCCTGCGCGCCGTCGAGGATGCGGCGGTGGCGCTCGAGATGATCGTCCTTCAGCGCCGCCAGCCCCTGCTGCAGGCGGGTCAGCGCGGCAAAAGTCACAATGCAGTCAGGCCCAGGCTGTCGAACAGGCGCTGGTCGCGCTCCCATTCCGGGTTGCCGGTAGTGAGCAGCTTTTCGCCGTAAAAGATTGAGTTGGCGCCGGCGAGGAAGCACAGCGCCTGCACCGCGTCGCTCATCTGCTGGCGGCCGGCCGACAGGCGCACGAAGCTCTTCGGCATGCTGATTCGCGCCACCGCGATGGTGCGCACGAATTCCAGCGGATCGAGCGCCTCAGTGTTGGCCAGCGGCGTGCCTTCCACCTGCACCAACAGGTTGATCGGCACCGACTCGGGTTGCGGATCGAGCGACGCCAGCTGCGCGATCAGGCCGGCGCGCTGGGTGAGCGATTCGCCCATGCCGACGATGCCGCCGCAGCAGACGTGCAGGTC
>JAJZRT010000529.1 GCA_021802595.1 Pseudomonadota bacterium | reverse complement strand
CAGGCGTTCGTCGTTCTCGGCTTCCCAGCCCATGCTGGTCCACACGTCGGTGGTCACGAGATCGGCACCTCGGCAGGCGTCCATCGGATCGGCGAAGCTTTCGTAATTGTCGGTACCGTAAAGATTGGCCCGCTCCGGTTCAACTTCGTAACCCGGCGGGGTCGACACGTGCACGTTGAAATCGAGTACTTCGGCGGCCTGCAGCCAGGTGTTGCACATGTTGTTGGAGTCGCCGATCCACGCCACTGTCTTGCCCTGGATCGAGCCGCGATGCTCGATGAAGGTGAAGATGTCGGCGAGGATCTGGCAGGGGTGGTATTCGTTCGTGAGGCCGTTGATCACCGGCACGCGCGAATGCGCGGCGAAGCGCTCGATGATCTCCTGCTCGAAGGTGCGGATCATCACGATGTCGACCATGCGCGAGATGACCTCGCCGGCATCCTCGACCGGCTCGCCGCGCCCGAGCTGGGTATCGCGCGTGTTGAGGTAGATCGCCGAGCCGCCAAGCTGGTGCATGCCGGCCTCGAACGACAGCCGGGTGCGCGTCGAGCTTTTCTCGAAGATCATCGCCAGCGTGCGGTCGACCAGCGGATGGTAGGGCTGATAGCGCTTGAAGCGCGCCTTGATCAGCCGCGTGCGTTCGAACAGATACAGCAGCTCGTCGCGCGACAGATCCTTGAATTGCAGAAAATGCTTCAGCATCACGCCGCCTGCTGCAGATAGTTTCTGACAATGCCTGACACCGTGGCGACCAGGGCATCGACCTCGGCCGCGCCGTAGATCAGCGGCGGCACCAGGCGGATGACCGTGTCGGCGGTGACATTGATCAGCACGCCGGCGTCGCGCGCCACCGCCACCAGTTCGCCGCACGGACGGTCGAGCTCGATGCCGATCATCATGCCCTCGCCACGGATGTCGACGACGCCGTGCACGCCGGCCAGCGCCTGCCGCAGGCCGGCACGGATCGCATCGCCCCGCATGCGCACGTTGTCGAGCAGGTTCTCTTCCTCGATCGCATCCAGCGTCGCCAGCGCAGCCGCACACGCCAGCGGATTGCCGCCGAAGGTCGAGCCATGATTGCCCGGCTGGAAGACGTCCGCCGCAGCGCCGCGCGCCAGGCACGCGCCGATCGGCACACCGGAACCCAGCCCCTTGGCCAGCGCCATCACGTCCGGCACCACGCCGGAGTGCTGGAAACCGAACCAGGTGCCGGTACGGCCGATGCCGGTCTGTACCTCGTCCAGCATCAGCAGCCAGCCGTGCGCGTCACAGATCCGGCGCAGTTCGACGAGGAACGCCGACGGCAGCACGTTGATGCCGCCTTCACCCTGAACCGTTTCGACCAGCACGGCGACGACGCTCTTGTTGTGCTCGGCGACATGCCGGATCGCATCCAGATCGTTGAACGGCACCCGCGCGAAGCCCGACAGCAGGGGTTCGAATCCGGCCTGGATCTTGCGGCTGCCGGTCGCGGTCAGCGTCGCCATGGTGCGGCCATGGAACGCCTTTTCCATCACGATGATGGTCGGCACCTCGATGCCCTTGTTGTGGCCATACAGGCGCGCCAGCTTGATCGCCGCCTCGTTGGCCTCGCAACCGGAATTGCAGAAAAAGGCCTTGTCCATGCCCGACAGGGCACACAGCCTGTCGGCCAGTTCCTCCTGGCGCAGCACCCGATACAGGTTGGACGAATGGATCAGCGATGCAGCCTGCTCGCTGATCGCCTTGACCAGTTTGGGATGGGCATGCCCCAGCCCGTTCACTGCCACACCCGCGACCGCATCGAGATAACGCTTGCCGGACTCGTCCCACAGATAGGCGCCCTCGCCGCGCACGAAGGCAACGGGCTGGCGGTTATAGGTATTCATCAAATGTGTTGTCATGGCAGTCCTCAACCAGGCTGTCCTGAAATAGCCGCGTTACTTGAATGAAACAGCAAAATAGAAAACGGCGGCCAAAGCCGCCGTGCTTGTCATGCAGCGCCTTGATTATAGGCCGAAAAGCGCCCGGTGAGACCACCCGCCCGCCATGAAGAACAGCATCGGGATCGACAGCATGGTATTGGTGCGGGATGCCACGAAGGCCACGCGACGCGCCTTGTTCTTCGCGTCGTCTGACGCCGGGACCATCCCCAGGACCTTCTTCTGGTTCGGCCAGATCAGCACCCAGACGTTGAACAGCATGATGGTACCCAGCCAGGCACCAATGCCGATCCCGCCCATCCCGTTACGCAGCAGGAAGGCATCGACGAACAGCGGCCCCAGCAGCGCGGCGCCGGCCAGCCAGGTCACCACCGCCGCCCAGCGGAAGAACAGCAGGGCGCGCGGTGCGACGTGTTTGGTGATGCCGGCTGCGGTGCCATCGGCGGTAGCATTCTTCAACGCTGCCACCTGCACGAAATTGAAGTAGTACAGCAGGCCGATCCACATCACGCCCGCCATGAAATGGATCCAGCGAGCCAGCGCAGCGACGATATTGACGTTTTCCATTGCTCGCCCCTCAGCCCAGAAAGTTTCTGGCAAAGACATACAGCACGGCAGTCAGCACGACGCCTGCAATGACGGTGCCCCACAGTGAATCGAGCGGGTTTTTCATGATTCCTCCTCCCAGTGAAGAATAGTTGACCTTTTTTGTCGGGTAATCTCCATGCAGTATCTTCAAAATGCTGCGATCGCGCAAGCGCCCCCGCCACTGCACCGTTTTGCCTGCGTGCTAAAATCCGACAACTCCTTCAGCCGCCCACCCGCCCCATGGATGACGCCCCTGTCAACGCCCCCTTCATCATTCGCGGCATCACCAGCAAGGGCTCGCGGTTCAGGCCGAGCGACTGGGCCGACCGCCTCGCAGGTGCGTTCGCCGTTATCGATCCCAACAACCGCACCAACTATTCGCCTTACGTGCAGCCCACCACGCTGGATGGCATCCCCTGCGTGGTGGTGGACAAAAAGCTCAAGGCAGCCGACCCCAACGCCTACCGGTTCCTGCGGGCATTTGCCGAAAGCAACGAACTGCTCACCGAGAATGGCGATTGAACGCCGCCGCCGGGCCGGGGCCGGAAATGAAAAACGCCGCATGACCGCGGCGTTTTTCATTTGATGCGGGCTCAACCCGCTGGAGCGTCCGACGCTCAGGCCATGGCCTTGACCGCCTGCGACAGACGGCTCTTGTGGCGCGCTGCCTTGTTCTTGTGGACGATCTGCTTGTCGGCGATGCTGTCGATCACGCTCATGGAAGCCTGGAAAACCTGCTGCGCTGCGGCCTTGTCGCCAGCCTCGATGGCCTTGCGCACTTTCTTGATCGCGGTCCGAAACTCGGAACGCTGGCTCATGTTGCTGTCGCGCTGGGCGCTGGCTTGACGTGCGCGCTTGCGCGCCTGGGCGGAGTTCGCCATGGATTCTGCTCCTGTAAACCGCGCCCTTATCCCGAGGCGAGGCAAAGTATCTAATTTGAATGCGATGCCCTGTTGACACGGGGCAGATTCACCAAAGCCCGCGATTGTACGGGACAACCCGACAAAAAATCAAGTGCGCGGCGAACGGAGTTGCGGCGCGGCGCCCACGCCCGCACAATGCGCGCAAAACCCGGCCTGCCCATGAACCTTCTCAAAGCCCTCGCTGCGGTCAGCAGCATGACCCTGATCTCCCGCATCCTGGGATTCGCGCGCGACACCATCATCGCGCGCGTCTTCGGCGCCGGGATGTTCACGGACGCCTTCTTCGTCGCCTTCAAGATCCCCAACCTGCTGCGGCGCCTGTTCGCCGAGGGAGCATTCTCGCAGGCCTTCGTGCCGATCCTCGCCGAATACAAGAGCCGCAGGGGCCATGACGCCACCCATGTCTTGGTCAACCAGGTCGGCACCGCGCTGACGCTGGTGCTGGTCGTGGTCGCCCTGGTCGGCATCGTGGGAGCCCCCTGGGTGGCGTATGTCTCGGCGCCGGGATTCCGGGCCGAGCCGGAGAAATTTGCGCTCACCGTGACACTG
>JAJZRT010000528.1 GCA_021802595.1 Pseudomonadota bacterium | reverse complement strand
AAAGCTTGGTGCGGCCGGACTTCAAATCCGGTTGGGGGTGTCAGTCACTCCCGGGTGGGTTCGACTCCCACTTCCTTCCGCCACCTGCCCAGTGCATCTGCTGCCATCCTGACGCCGTGACGGGAAAGCGCCCGCAACCGAAGCCTTTCGGCTGCCCCGTGGTTTGAATTATGCAAGCGCGTTCCGGCGCGAACCGTGCCTCGCTTTCTGCGGAAGCAAGCTTGACGCGGGTCGAAGAATACCTATGTTTAGAGAGGTGGTATTTCACTTAAACGAAAGGGATCAACATGGAAGAAGAACCGCAAGGATGTGCGCGGGTGTCCGGGTCGGTCGTCGGTGACCAGGCATCGGAACCTCCTGTCCAATCCGAACCAACCACAAGACAAGAGGGAAGCAAAATGACTGCACGTGTCGGCCAGAAGGCCCCCGATTTCAGCGCGCCCGCCTATTACCGGGGCGGCTTCACCAACGTCAAGCTGTCTGACTATCTCGGCAAATGGGTGATGCTCTGCTTCTATCCCGGTGACTTCACGTTTGTCTGAGCGACAGAAGTGTCCGCGGTCGCGGCGCATTATGACGCTTTGCAGAAGCTGGGCGTAGAGGTTGTCTCAGTCAGCGTGGACAGCCACTTTGTCCACAAGATGTGGAATGACAACGAACTGAGCAAAATGGTCGAGGGTGGTGTGCGATTCCACATGGCGTCCGACCAGGCCGGCCATGTCGGACGAGCGTATGGTGTCTGGGATGATACGCAGGGTATCGAGATGCGCGGTCGTTTCGTCATCGACCCCGATGGCGTAATCCAGGCCATGGAGGTGATGACCCCGCCGGTCGGGCGCAAGCTTGCCGAGACGGTGCGCCAGTTCCAGGCCTTCCAGCACATCCGCGCGACGGGCGGCAAGGAAGCCACCCCGGCAGGCTGGGAACCAGGTAAACCGACCCTCAGGCCGGGGCCCGACCTGGTCGGCAAGGTGTGGGAGGTCTGGAATCCTTCGATGGAGTAGACCTGGCCTTTCGCAGGTTCCTCGTCAATTCAGCAGCAGGGGCGGCCGGCTCGACAGGCTGGCCGTCCTCCGGCATTTCCATCACTAGGAGGCAGGCGTGCTGCTGTGGATCATGGGGTTCAGTATCCTGGGCAGCGTGGGTGCCACCAGTGGCGCCGCATTGATGCTGGCATTCCCCGACGGCATCCGCAGGACGCTGGTGCCGTGCCTCATCAGCTATGCAACCGGGACCCTGCTCGGCGCCGCATTCCTGGGAATGATCCCGGCCGGACTCAGGCAGGCGCCGGCGGTCGCGGTGATGTCGACCGTGCTTGCAGGCATGGTGCTGTTCTTTCTGCTGGAAAAGCTGGTGCTCTGGCGCCATTGCCACGACAGCGAATGCGAGGTGCACGGGCGCGTCGCTCCGCTGATCCTGATCGGCGATGCCTTCCATAATTTCGTCGACGGCGTGGTGATCGCCGCCGCCTTTCTCACCTCGATTCCCCTGGGGATCGCCGCCTCCCTCGCGGTGATCGCGCATGAGGTGCCACAGGAAGTCGGCGACTTCGCCATTCTGCTCGACAGCGGCTACGGGCGTGCGAAGGCGCTGCTACTCAACGGACTTTCCTCTGCCGCCACACTGCCGGGGGCCGTGGCGGCCTATTTGTGGCTCGGGGAAACGCGAGATACCGTGCCTTACATCCTGGCGCTTTCCGCTGCCAGTTTCATCTATATCGCCGCAGCAGACCTCATCCCGGGGCTGCACCGGCAGGTGAGTGCAGCCGCCTCCCTAAGGCAGTTCGTGCTCCTGCTGATGGGGATCGGCACAATCGCATTCTTTCGCTTTGGACACTGAGATCGATGAGCCTGCTGGACGAGATTGAGATTCGCGTATCGAACGAGGCGATCACGATGGATGCCTCCCCGGTCGAGCCAAGTGATCGCGGACTTCGACGAGGTGCCACCGCTCAGCCAAATCCGCGATGCCATGGCGCGCCACATCGAGGCGATTCAGGCAGGGTATCTGCGCTACCGGCTACCGTTTCCGGAAAGCCCGTGGCCGGAAAAAGTCGAGCGCTACGCGAGCCTGCAGGCTGCCTGTGAGCGGGCGTGGCCGTCGAGATTGCCAGTGACGAGATGTACGACCGTCTGCTCGGCGCGATGCAGCTGCCGGACATCCCAGCGCCGTGCACAAGGTGCACGGGGTTGTGACCAGCGTTACCTTGAAAGGAGTGGATGATGAGTGCGATAGCAGAGAAGGGTGGCGGGAGTTTCCAGGGGATCAAGCTGCTGCTGTGCGAAAATCCGCTGCCGCCGATCGACGAGGCGATCGCGGCGGCCCAGGCGGAAGTGCCGCACAGCAACTACTACACCGAGCCTTATTCGGCGCCGCTGCGAAGGCTCATCAGCGAGCAACTCGGCGTGGCCGAACGGCTTATCCACATCAACGCTGGCTCCGAGCTGATTCTGCGCCAACTCTTCGACCGGTACGGCCAGCAGGTCCATCTACTGACGCCGACCTATATGCTGTTTCCCGAAATCGCCCGACAGTACACCGAAACGCGGCTGCCCCCTGAAAAGGACTTCGCCTTCGACCTGAGTGAACTGGTGATTCCAGATGGCACCACGCTCGTCGTCATCGTCAATCCCAACAATCCCAACGGTGGCATCTTCGACATGACACCCCTGCCGGATCTGTTGCGTCGTCATCCGCAGCCCCGTTTTCTGGTCGACGAGGCATTCATTGGCCTGGCCGGCCAGTCGGTGGCCGCTCTGGTGCCTGAACATCCGAACCTGCTGGTGACCCGTACGCTTTCCAAGGCCCATAGTCTGGCAGGTTTTCGCGTCGGCTACGGCATATTTCCCGAGGTCATCGCTGATGACCTGAGCGGTCACAACGATGCCTATCCCCTTGCGCGCCCCAGCCAGGCCGCAGCCATCGCCACGCTTCGGCATGAAGACCAGATTCATGCCCGTGCCTTGCAGTTACATGCATGGACCGTGGAACTTGCAGAGCAGTTGCGTACCCTGGGCGTTCGTACCTACCCCACCCATACCTATTTCTTTCTTGCCGACTTCGCGCCATACAATGCGGCGGAGATTGCTGATCAGCTTCGCAGGCACGACATCCTGATCAAGCCGCTCAACGATCCGGCGCTCGGCACGGGGTATATGCGCATCACTACGGCATTGCCCGAAGACAACCGGCGGTTTGTCGATGTGTTGCGGGAATTGCTGTTCCATGCACAGCGTCGCCCCCTTCGAAGCCCGCCACCAGCGTTATGAGGCATGGTTCAGCCTCCTGCGTCCCGGAGTTGCACGCCCTGTACCTGTCCAGCTATCGGAGGATGGGAGGCGGGATCGGGGCGCGAGCAGACACTTCACGGGAGATCGAATCCTGGCCGGACGCGGACAATGTGCGTTCGCGGCGATCTTGGCAACGAGGGAGAGCCGTTATGAATAGCCGGCAGAGACAGGGTTTATGGCGGATTACGTCGCAGCCCCGGGGCCTACGCAAGACTGAGCGACGCTCTGCCCGTATCACAGACCTGGAAAGGAGATACACATGTATTCGAAGATTCTGGTGGCAGTGGACGAAAGTGACACGTCCCGGCATGCGCTGAAGCAGGCGATCGAACTGGCCAGAAGTCTGTCGGCCACTTTGCGCATGGTCCATGTTGTGGACATGAGCTGGCTGCCAATCGGACCGGAGATGGCGATCGATACCGGGGTGCTGGCCGCGGCGCGGCGTGGGGCAGGGGAAAAGGTAATCGCGTCCGCACGCGATTTTGCCCTGCAGGCCGAGTTTGAGGCGGAAGGCGTGTTGATCGAAACCGAAACACCAATCCAGCAGGTTGCCGAGGCAATTTCCAATGAGGCCGCACGCTGGGGGGCAGATTTGGTTGTGGTGGGAACGCACGGCCG
The DNA here is from genome assembly GCA_021802595.1 of Pseudomonadota bacterium. The sequence continues at coordinate 81 of JAJZRT010000528.1, read as the reverse complement.
CCGCGGCTTTCAGCATCTTATGCTAGGCGGAGTCGCTGAACGATTGGCGAGGTTGTCATCAGGGCCGGTCTTGCTGATTCC
>JAJZRT010000527.1 GCA_021802595.1 Pseudomonadota bacterium | reverse complement strand
TGAGTCAATGAACGAGGACAACCAGAATCTCCTAGTCAATGTGCAGGCATGGGGGCATCTTCTGCGCAAATCGGTTGCGGGACAACCGCTCTTTTCGTTCAGCCCGGCACATGTGCGTCCGCGACGCCGAGTCGGCGAAGTACTTCGGTAGCCAGGCCGGTAAAGTCATCTGCGGCGCGACTGCTCGGTGCGTACAGACGGACCGGGAGGCCAGCGCCGAACGCTTCGGCCAGACGGATATCCATGCGCACTGGTGGTAACAACCTAGCCGCGCCGAAATCCTGTCCAACCTGCGCCTGCAGCGCGCGATGCTGACGCACGTGGCTTGCCGCCATCACTGGAACGAAGCCGAGAATCCTGAGCCCGGGGTTGCGGCGTGAAACCACGGCGAAAACCAGCCGCGCAAGCTGGCGCACGCCGTCGAACGACAACGGGTGTGGCACAAATGGCACCAGCAGGCGATCAGCTGCGCTCAGCGCGGCGATCAGCAAGGCGTCGAGCGAAGGGGGCGTATCAATCAGCACCACGTCGAATTGTTCGGCCATGCCGGGGCCGGTCAGCGCAGCGCGCAACGCGTCACCAGCCGCGTGCACGCGGCCATGTTCAAAATGAGTATCTGCCGGCGCCAGCCAGACCCCCGGCACTGAGCTGGCGCGAATCACCGCGTCTATTCCTGGCGCGCCATCGGCGAGGACTTGGTGCACGCCTGGCGTGCCGGGCGCGGCGCGCCCTGCGCCCAGGCCAATGGCGCAATGGCCCTGGGTATCGAGATCGACAACTAGCACGCGCTGGCCGCACGCAGCAAGCTCGCTGGCCAGGTTCACGCACACCGTGGTCTTGCCAGTGCCTCCTTTGCGATTCGCCACCGCGACGACCTGCATGGTCAGAACAGCTCGATGGCCGGGCGCGCATCGTCGCCGCCGGCGGCGCCTTGTGCGCCCAGCGTCTGATCGTGGCGATCGTGCTGGGACTGCATCACATAGCCCTGGCGTAGCGCGGCCAAACTGGCCTGCACCTCGGGCAGGCGAACGTCGGCGCCCGGGTCGCACGTTTGGCCCAGCGCGGCGACAAAACCGCGAACCTCGTCGAGCCCTTTCTTCACCTGGTCGATCTGCTGGCGTGACACGTCCTGGTACTGCAGGCTGCCCATCACCTCGGCGATGCCGTCATGCAGGTTTTGCGCCATTTCACGCGAACGCACAGTGACTTCATGAAAATACCGGCTGAGGTTGTTGAACTCACGATTCATCCCTTCGAGGTCAGCAGCCACGTCGTGCAGCACCTTGTCCTCTTCCTCACTGCGGCTGACCTGAGCAAGGCCCTGAAGATCCTCGGCCACACGGTGGGCGATGCCGCGGATCTTGCCATCAATCTCCCGGGTTACATCAGCGGTCTCGACGGCGAGCTTACGTACCTCGTCAGCGACAACTGCGAAACCGCGCCCAGCCTGGCCAGCTCGCGCAGCCTCGATCGCAGCGTTCAACGCCAGCATGTTGGTCTGCTTGGCAATCGTCAGGATGCGTCCGGTGAACGACCCCAGTTGGCGCACGCTGTCGATCGTGCGCTCGATGCGTTCGGACTCGTCAACGACCTGTGCCATTCGGCGCGCGGCGTAGGCGATGAGCCGGTTGACCGATTCCTCGTTGTGCGCCATGCGCTGCGCTTGCTCGTCGCCGACGTGCATCGCGCGCTCGTGCTGCTCGTCGAGCTGCCCCAGCATCGTGGAGCCCGCCTGACGCAGCCGGCTCAGCGCCTGGACGATTTCCAGCGCACCCGCTTCGGTGCTCTGGTTGGCGTCGTCCAGGTGATGCCTGAGCAGCTCGATAAATTGTGGAAACTGGTCGAGTTCGACGCGCAGTGCAGCGCGCCAGTTCTCCGCGGCGTTCATGTCAGGCTCCCGGCACGACTTGCCGCACCACGCGCACCAGATCGGCACCCGCGACCGGCTTGACCAGCCAGCCGGTCGCGCCCAGGCGCTTAGCCTCGTCACGCTTGGCAGCCTGGCTCTCCGTGGTCAGTGCGAGGATCGGCGTGAATCGCAGGATGGTGCGCGCGTTCTTGATCAGCTCCAATCCATCCATGTTCGGCATGTTGATGTCGGTGATCACGAGATCGGGGCGCAGGCCGCCTTGCAGGGCCTGTAACGCCAGCAGGCCATCCGCAGCGGTCTGCACCTGGAAGCCGGCCAGTTCCAGCGTCTCTTTCAGGCTCATCAACATGACGGACGAATCGTCGACGACGAGTATCGATTTGGACACGGTTCATACTCCTGGGGGCTTCAATCAATGCGCTGCCAGCGACGGCGCCAGCCAGGCGGCCAGCCCGGCATCGCGTGGCATCGCCACAATGGTCGGGCGCAGCGCCAGCAGCACCAGCAGATCGGCGCAGTGCAGATAGGTGCACTCCGTAAGATCGACCTTGGGTCGCTTTCGCGCCTGCAGCCATTCGAGCAGGGCCTCGGCATCCTCGACGGTGATCGCCTCGCGCATATAGGCCGTGCCGCGCTTGTATTCGATGCTCATCGGAACATCTCCTTCGGGTTCAGCACCATCAGCACCGAGCCATCGCCGAGCAGCGCTGAGCCGGCGTACATGCCGATCTTGCCGAGTTCACCCGGCAACGGCTTCAGGATCACGTCGCTGACGCCCCTGAAGCCATCAACCAGCATGCCGACGGCGTCGTCGCCTAAACGCAGGATCAGCGCCGCGTATTCGTCATCGTCGTTGAGCTTGGGTTGAGTGTCCAGTCCGAGCACGGCGTTGAGTGCGTAAAGCGGCACGATGCGCTCTCGCAGCACAGTCGTCAGGCGCGACTTCACCGGCTTCAGCCTGCCCCGTGGCACGCGAACCGTTTCCTCGACCGCGTCCATCGGCACGCCGAAGATCTGTCCGTCGGCTTCGATGATCATGACGTGCGAGACGGCCATCGACAACGGCAGCGACAGCCGGACGGTGCTGCCCTGGCCAAGCGTGCTGCGCAGCTCCACGCTGCCGCCTACGCGCTCCATCGCACTGCGCACAACGTCCATGCCGACGCCGCGCCCGGACAGGTCGCTGACCTGCTCGGCGGTCGAAAAGCCGGCCGCGAACACCAGATTGACCGCTTCCCGATCGCTCAACCTGGCCAGCGCTGCCTCGTCGATCAGCCCTTTCTCGTAGGCCTTGCGCTTGACACGTTCGGGGTCGATGCCACGGCCATCGTCGCTGACCTCGATCAGCACCCGGTCCGACTCCTGCGTCGCCACGATGCGTACTGTACCGGCCTCCGGCTTGCCAGCTGCGCGTCTTTGCTGCGGATCCTCGATGCCGTGGTCCAGGCTGTTGCGCACCAGATGGATCAGCGGATCGGCCAGGGCCTCGACCACGTTCTTGTCGGCCTCGGTCTGCTCGCCGTCGAGCTGAAGGTTGATCTCTTTGCCGAGCTTGTGGGCAATGTCGCGCACCAGCCGTGGAAAGCGCTGGAAAATCACCGACACCGGCATCATGCGCACCTGCATGATCGCGTCTTGCATTTCCTCGGCGATGCGGTTGATCACCGCGTACTGGGCCTTGATTTCCCGTGCAAGATCACGGCCGCTGCCCTGGCGCTCAGCGCGGTCGGCGAGGTACGGCAACGCGTTCTTCGCCACCACCATTTCACCGATCAGGTTCATCAGGTAATCGACCTTGCCCTGCTCGACCTTGAGTACCTTGCTGGTCGGCGCGTCCTCGGCACGACGCCCGAAGCGGGTGTCCGGGCTGCCGTCGGCGACCGGGGTCTGGACGGACGGGGCCGCCACCTGGGCCGATCCGACCGCTCCGCTGCCCGCCAGGAGTTGCAGCACACCGCTTGCACGCGCCCAGTCGCGCAACGCGGCAGCGCTGCCGTCGCGCTGCGCCATCTGCAACGCCTGCTGCAGCCCCGGCGCGTCGGCGCTGAAGCGGGCCAGCACCGCGGCGCAGGCGGCCAGGCGGCCGCTCAGCCAGGGCACGTCGTCCGGCAAGTCGAGGA
>JAJZRT010000526.1:1315-3995 GCA_021802595.1 Pseudomonadota bacterium | reverse complement strand
CGTGGCGCGCATGGAAATGAAGCTGGAGGTCACCGATGCAGCGGTGGCGGAAATCGCCAAGGCCGGCTTCGATCCCGTGTACGGTGCGCGCCCGCTCAAGCGCGCCATCCAGAGCGAGATCGAAAATCCGCTGGCACGCGAAATCCTCTCCGGCCATTTTGCCGCCAAGGACACCATACGCGTCGACGCCGCCGGGGGAGGTATCGTCTTCGCCAAGGGCTGAAGGGGGTTGCAGTTATTTCAAAGCCCGGCCGCGTGCCGGGCTTTTCGTGCTTTTCGGATATCGGCGTCAGCGTTCGAGACGCAGGGTCTGCGCTGCTTCGTTGGCCGCGGAAAACAGTTTCGCTGTGGACAAGATGCGATAGGCTAGTTTGTGCCGATCCCGTCGAGAAACGTGGCGTCGGAATTCGGACAAAACCGGCCGGTCATCTATTCTCCAGAGCAGCCGTTCGTACGGCCGCTTCTCTCTGGAATCTGCCGTGTACCCTGTGCGTGCAACGCGGCGATGGCGATCCACAAGCGCACTCTTGACCCCAAAGCAGTGATACGCGATCCCTAAAATCAGATGCTAGGCGGCCGGAGGTCAGTGCGCTTGCATCCTTTTCGCACTTGGCTCGTCTTCTTTGTTGGCAGATGGCCTCGCTCAACCGAGAAGACGCAATGATTGAATCTCTAAGGGGAGACCAACTGCTATAGATGGAACAAGGGTGATGATGTGCGCCCTTCCTTCCCAAATCTCTTTGGAGATCAAGATGAATCCGTCGCTCCTCGCCAATACTCCCAAAACCTTGCTCTTCGCCGGTCTGTTCGCCACCGCCTTGGCGGCCGCCAGCGTCCAGGCAGCGCCCGGCCGCTACCGCTTCAACCAGACCAATACCCCGGGCTGGACGCTGATGTCGCCGCAGGAGCGTGCCGAATATCAGCACAAGATGCTGGCCGCCAAGACCTATGATGAATGCAAGGCAATCCAGGCCGAGCACCACAAAGAGATGGAAGCGCGCGCCAAGGAAAAAGGAATTGCCCTCGGTGCGCCGCGTTACAACGCCTGCGACCGCATGAAGGCCAGAGGTTTGCTGAAATAGCCGTCTGGCTAGGAATCACCGCCCGGGCAGGGCGAGGATTTTCCGAACCCACCCGAGGCGTTGAATGAAATATGACTTAATGATACGCCATTACCGTTTCTGCACGTCTGCGTGATGAAAGGACAACCATGGAACAGGAATCGATCGACTTCGCCATCATCATGACCAGCGGCCCGGACACGCCCAAGCGGCTCGCCTCACCATTCTTTCTGGCGGCCACCGCGGCGGCGGAGGAAATGAGCGTCGTCGTCTACTTCACTGGCCTGGGCACGCTGCTGCTGAAGAAAGGCGTGGCCGATCACGTGTACCCCAAGGAAGGGGGCAAGTCCGTGAAGTTCTTCATGGATCAGGCCTTGGCCAATGGGGCACGGTTCGTGGCCTGTGCGGCCTCCATGGATTTGAACGACATCAGGAAGGAGGATCTGGCCTACACCCTCCCTATGGTCGGCGTCGCGGAATCGCTGCCTTATCTGGGGAGCGCCAACAAACTGGTGAGCTTCTGAATGCGGCGATCCCTTCGATACAGCGAGCATGCCGCGCAGGACAGGTCATGAAGAAACAATCGCTTCGAGAAGCGCGTCTCATGCCCGCCCATCGGCAACGCGGAATCGACCCGGAAGCAGGAGGCCAGCGTGAAAAATTACTTTGCGTCGATTAGCCCCCGAGCACTGGCGCTGGGCGGCGCGGTTGTCCTGTTGCTGGCGTTGTTCGCCTACGGGATATTGCGCGCCGGCCCGCTGGCGCCGGTGCCCGTGACGGTGGCCACGGTGAAAGATCAGGGCATAGAGCCGGCGTTGTTCGGCATCGGCACCGTCGAGGCGCGCTACACCTACATGATCGGGCCGACCGCCGCAGGCAAGCTCCTGCGGTTGGATGTGGATGTGGGAGATGTGGTGCACGCCGGCCAGGTGCTGGGCTCCATGGACCCGGTCGACCTCGACGACCGCATCGCCGCCCAGCGTGCCGCGCTCAAGGCCGCACAGGCCAGCGTGCAGACAGCCGAGGCCCAGCTTTTCGCGGCCAATGCGCGCAAGTCCTTCGCCGCAACCCAGGCGCGGCGCTACGAGCGGCTCCTGCACGCGCACACCACGAGCGAGGAAACCCTCGCCACGCAGCAGCAGGCGCTCAAGGACGCGCAGGCGGGGCAGGAGGCGGCCGTTGCCAATCTTGCCGCCGCACGCCAGGCGCTCAACAGCAGCCGATCCACCCTTGAAGGGCTCGTCGCGCAACGGGCCAATCTGAACCTGGTGGCGCCGGTATCAGGCCTGATCACAGCGCGCGACGTCAATCCGGGCAGCACCGTGGTGGCCGGATCGCCGGTCGTGGAAATGGTCGATCCCAAGAGCTTGTGGGTCAATGCCCGCTTCGACCAGTTGAGCTCGGCCGGCCTGCGCGCCGGGCTGCCGGTGCGCATCGTGCTGCGCTCGCGCAGCACGCAGTCCTTGGCAGGGCATGTGCTGTGGGTCGATCCGCTGGCCGATTCCGTCACCGAGGAAACCTTGGCCAAGCTGGTGTTCGACCAAATCCCGAAGCCGTTGCCGCCCCTGGGCGAACTGGCTGAAGCCACCGTGGCGCTGCCCCCGGTGCCGGCCGCGCCG
>JAJZRT010000526.1:0-1305 GCA_021802595.1 Pseudomonadota bacterium | reverse complement strand
ACTGGTGGCGAAGGGCGCGTCGTCGGTGATCCCCAACGCCAGCATCCAGAGGATCGACGGACAGACGGGCGTGTGGCTGGTCAAGGGCGGGGGTTTGCGCTTCGCCCCGGTGAAACTGGGGGCAAGGGATCTGCATGGCCGGGTGCAAGTCCTCGCCGGCCTCAAGGCCGGCGAACAGATCGTGGACTACAGCCAGCGGGCGCTCACCGCTCACTCCCGCATCCGGGTCGTGCAGCGGATACCGGGAGTCTCGCCATGATCAGCCTGGCAGGCCGCGACGTCCTGCATTCCCTGGGAAAATTCGTCTTCACCGGCATCGGCCTGGGCCTTCTGATCGGCGTGACGCTGACCATGGCGGGGGTGTTTCGCGGCATGGTGGACGACGCCGAGGTGATGCTCGACAACAGCGGCGCCGACCTCTGGGTCGTGCAGAAGGATACCCTCGGCCCCTATGCCGAGCCTTCCAGCCTGAACGAAGACACTTGGCGCAGCATCCGCGCCATGCCGGGCGTCGCCCATGCTGCGGACATCACCTACCTGACCATGCAGGTGCAGGGAATCGAACCCACCGGCCCCCGCGATGTGCGCGCCATGGTCACGGGCATCGCCCCCGGTGCGCCCGGCACGCCCGGCTGGCCGCGCTACCTAGTGGCCGGACGCCAGATCACCCGCAGCCACTACGAGGCCGTGGCCGACGTCGCCTCCGGATTCAAGCTGGGAGAGAAGGTCAAGATTCGCCGGGAGCTCTACACGGTGGTGGGCCTGACCCGGCGCATGGTGTCCTCGGGCGGCGATCCCATGATATTCATTCCGCTGCAGGATGCGCAGCAGGCCCAGTTTCTCAAGGACAACGACGCCATCGTGCGCGACCGCGCGCGCGTTGCAGAAAATCCGGCCTTCAATCGCCCGGGCGTGCCCGGCCTGCTCGATGCGGTGATCGCTTCGCAGAGTACCGCCAGCAATGTCAACGCCGTGCTGGTGCAGATCAAACCCGGCTACACGCCCGATCAAGTGGCGTCATCCATCCGCCGCTGGAAGCGCCTGACCGTCTATACGCGCGCACAGATGGAAGACATTTTGATCAAGAAGCTGATTGCCACCGCGTCCAAGCAGATCGGCATGTTCCTGATGATCCTGGCCTTCGTGAGCGCTGCGATCGTCGCCTTCATCATCTATACGCTGACCATGGGCAAGCTGCGCGAAATCGCCGTGCTCAAGCTCATCGGCACCACCAACCGCACCATCGCTGCCATGATCATGCAACAGGCCGTGGGTTTGGGCCTCATCGGGTTTTTCGTGGGCCGG
>JAJZRT010000525.1 GCA_021802595.1 Pseudomonadota bacterium | reverse complement strand
AACCCGCCGTGCTGTACTGGTACGACCCCATGTATCCGACCCAGAAGTTCGACAAGCCCGGCAAGTCGCCTTTCATGGACATGGAGCTGGTGCCGAAATACGCCGACGAAGGCGGCGATGACGCGAGCGTAAAAATCAGTCCCGGTGTATCGCAGAATCTGGGCGTGCGTCTGGCGACCGTCACGCGCGCAACGCTGGACTCGACGGTGACGGCGACCGGGATTGTCGATTTCAACGAACGCGATGTCGCCATCGTGCAGGCGCGCACCGGCGGATTCGTGGAACGCGTGGCCCAGCTGGCGCCCAACGACGTGATCGATTCCGGTGCCTTCATCGCCGAATTGCTGGTGCCGGAATGGGCCGCGTTGCAGGAAGAATATTTGGCGCTCAAGGCGCTGGGCGACCCCGCGCTGGAAGAGGCGGCGCGCGCGCGGATGCGTCTGGGCGGCATGCCCGAAAGCCTGATCCGGGAGGTGGCCGCAAGCGGCAGGATCAGAAACCGCATCGCGATCACCGCCCCGCGCGGCGGGGTGATCCAGTCGCTCGACGTGCGCCCCGGCATGACGCTCATGGCCGGCCAGACCCTGGCGCGCATCAACGGCATCGGCACGGTCTGGCTGGATGTGGCAGTGCCGGAATCGCAGGCCGGCGCGGTGCGGGTGGGCCAGTCCGCCGAGGCGGCGTTTGCCGCGTTTCCGGGCAAGCCGATGCAGGGCCGCGTCACCGCCCTGCTGCCGACGCTGAACGACGCCGCGCGCGCTCTCAGGGTGCGGGTCGAACTGCCCAACCCGGACGGACGCCTGCGGCCGGGCTTGTCCGCCCAGGTCAGTCTCACGGGCAGCGGCGGCGAATCGGCGCTGCGCGTGCCGACCGAAGCGGTGATCCGCACCGGTCGCCGCGCGCTCGTCATCGTGGCGGAGACGGAGGGACGCTATCGCCCGGTCGAGGTCGTCCTCGGCCCCGAGTCCGGCAACGACACCGTCATCCTTTCCGGCCTCGACGAAGGCCAAAGCATCGTGGCCAGCGGCCAGTTCCTGATCGACTCCGAAGCCAGCCTGCAGGGGATCGTTGCGCGAGGCTCCGAGTCGGCCGCAGCCATGCCCGCACCGCTTGCGCTGCATGAGGCGGACGCCGTGATCGATGAGGTGTCCGATGCCTATGTGACGCTTTCCCACGGCCCCTTCAAGACGCTGTCGATGCCCGGCATGACCATGGAGTTTGCGCTGGCCCGACCTGAACTCGCCAAGGGGCTGAAGGCGGGCGACCGGGTGCGTGCCGGGGTGCGCGAAACCGACGACGGGCTGGTGGTCGAGAAGCTCGACAAGACCGGTGGCGCACAATGATCGCCCGGCTCATCCACTGGTCGGTGGCCAACCGCTTCCTGGTTGTGCTGGCGACGCTGTTCACCGTGGCCTGGGGCATCTGGTCGGTGAAGACCACGCCGATCGACGCCCTGCCCGACCTGTCCGACGTACAGGTCATCATCCGCACCGCGTATCCGGGGCAGGCGCCGCAGATTGTCGAAAACCAGGTGACCTATCCGCTCGCCACCACCATGCTGTCGGTGCCGGGAGCGAAGACGGTGCGCGGGTTCTCCTTTTTCGGCGACAGCTTCGTGTATGTCATTTTCGAAGACGGCACCGATCTCTATTGGGCGCGTTCGCGGGTGCTGGAATATCTCAGCCAGGTGCAGAGCCGGATGCCTGAAACCGCCGTGCCGGCGCTGGGCCCGGACGCCACCGGGGTGGGCTGGATTTATCAGTACGCATTGGTCGACCGCACCGGCAAGCACGACCTGGCGCAACTGCGCACCCTGCAGGACTGGTTTCTCAAGTACGAGCTGAAAACTCTGCCCAACGTGGCCGAAGTGGCGACCGTCGGCGGCATGGTCAAGCAGTATCAGGTGGTGCTCGATCCGGTGAAGCTCGCCAGCTTCGGCATCACGCACGATGAAGTGATCAAGGCGATCCGTTCGGCCAACCAGGAAACCGGTGGCGCCGTGCTGGAGCTCGCCGAGACCGAATTCATGGTGCGCGCCAGCGGCTATCTCAAGAGCATCGCCGACTTTCGCGACATTCCGCTGCGGCTGGCCGGCACGACGCCGGTCAGCCTGGGCGACGTGGCGCACATCCAGCTTGGCCCCGAAATGCGGCGCGGCATTTCCGAACTCAACGGCGAAGGCGAAGCCGTCGGCGGCATCGTGGTGCTGCGCTCGGGCAAGAACGCACGCGAGACCATCGCGGCCGTGAAAACCAGGCTCGACACGCTCAAGGCCAGCCTGCCGCCCGGTGTCGAAATCGTGCCGACCTACGACCGCAGCAAGCTGATCGACCGCGCGATCGACAACCTGACCCACAAGCTGATCGAGGAATTCATCGTCGTGGCGCTGGTGTGCGTGGTGTTCCTGTGGCATCTGCGCTCGTCGCTGGTGGCGATCGTTTCGCTGCCGTTGGGTGTGCTGATCGCCTTCATCATCATGCGTCAGCAGGGCGTCAACGCCAACATCATGTCGCTCGGCGGCATTGCCATCGCCATCGGCGCCATGGTCGACGCGGCGGTGGTGATGATCGAAAACGCCCACAAGAAAATCGAGCTCTGGAACCACGCGCATCCCGGTGCAACGCTGGAAGGCGAGACGCGCTGGAACGTGGTAACCGACGCCGCCAGCGAGGTCGGCCCGGCGCTGTTCTTCTCGCTCTTGATCATCACGCTGTCCTTCATTCCGGTGTTCACGCTGGAAGCGCAGGAGGGGCGTTTGTTCGGCCCGCTGGCCTTCACCAAGACCTACGCCATGGCGGCGGCGGCCGGCCTCTCGGTGACGCTGATTCCGGTGCTGATGGGCTACTGGATCCGCGGCCGGATTCCCGACGAGACGAGGAACCCGCTCAACCGCTGGCTGATTCGTGCCTACCAGCCGCTGCTGGACGCCGTGCTCAGGCACCCTAGGCTCACGCTGGCCGCGGCCGTGCTGATTTTCCTCACCGCGCTGTGGCCAATGAGCCGCCTGGGCGGCGAATTTCTGCCGCCGCTGGACGAGGGCGACCTGCTCTACATGCCGTCGGCCTTGCCGGGGCTGTCGGCGCAAAAGGCGTCCGAGCTGCTGCAGCAGACGAACCGGCTGATCAAGAGCGTGCCCGAGGTGGCCAGCGTCCACGGCAAGGCCGGGCGCGCCGAAACCGCCACCGATCCGGCGCCGCTGGAAATGTTCGAGACCACCATCCAGTTCAAGCCGCGCGAAGCATGGCGGCCGGGCATGACGCCGGACAAGCTGGTCGAGGAACTGGATCGCGCGGTCAGGGTGCCGGGGCTCGCCAACATCTGGATTCCGCCCATCCGCAACCGCATCGACATGCTCGCCACCGGCATCAAGAGTCCGGTCGGGGTCAAGATCGCCGGCAGCAATCTGGCCGATATCGACCGCATCGCCCAGGACGTCGAGCGCATCGCCAGGACCGTGCCCGGCGTGTCGTCTGCGCTGGCCGAGCGGCTCACCGGCGGCCGCTACATCGACGTCGACATCGATCGTGCCGCCGCGGCGCGCTATGGCATGAACATCGGCGACGTGCAGTCGGCGGTGGCCAACCTCATCGGCGGCGAGAACATCGGCGAAACGGTCGAAGGTCTGGCGCGCTATCCGATCAACGTGCGCTACCCGCGCGAATGGCGCGACACGCCCGCCAAGCTCGCCGCGCTGCCCATCCTCACGCCGAACGGCAGCCAGATCACGCTGGGCACGGTGGCCACGGTCAAGGTCACCGACGGCCCGCCCATGCTCAAGAGCGAGAATGCGCGGCCTTCGGGCTGGGTGTATGTCGACGTGCGCGGGCGCGATCTGGCGTCCACCGTGGCCGACCTGCAGGCTGCGGTGTCCGCCCAGGTCAGGCTCGAACCCGGCATGAGCCTGGCCTACTCCGGCCAGTTCGAGTTCATGGAACGCGCCAACGCGCGGCTGAAGCTCGTCGTGCCCGCCACGCTGCTGATCATCTTCGTGCTGCTCTATC
>JAJZRT010000524.1 GCA_021802595.1 Pseudomonadota bacterium | reverse complement strand
GCAGCAGGCCGAGGGTGTCGCGCAGTCCGGACAGATCGCGCGGACGCGCGTTCTTCAGCGCGATGCGGCCACCGATCCGTTCCACATCGGCGCAGCCTTTCAGCAGCCGCACAAGACTGGCCGTTGCGTCAGGTCGTTCGGCCAGCACGCCGATGGCATCGCGCCGTCGGGTGAGGATGTCGCGGTCGCGCAGCGGGTGGTGCAACCAGTGTCGCAGCAGGCGTGTTCCCATGCCGGTCGCAGTGGCGTCGAGCACCGACAGCAGGGTCGGGGCTGCCTCGCCGCGCAGGGTTTCGGTGAGTTCCAGGTTGCGTCGGGTGGCGGCGTCGAGCTGTACGAAGTCGCTGTCGCGCTCTGCACGGATAGCCTGGATGTGCGGCAGCGCGGTGCGCTGCGTGGACTGGATATAGTCGAGCAGGGCGCCTGCGGCGGCAATTGCCAGGGGCAGGTCGGCGATGCCGAAGCCGGCGAGGTCGCGGGCGCCGAACTGCTGCGCCAGGTGGCTTTGTGCCCCGTGTGCGTCGAACTGCCACGACGCCAGCCGGCGTACTGCGCAGGCCGCGCCAGCGAGGTCGAAGTCATCGGGGGCAAGGATTTCCGCCGGTCGTACCCGCGCCAGCAGCGCGGGCAGGGCGGCCGGCTGGATTTCGCTGACATGGAAGCGCCCGGCGGCGAGGTTGAGCCAGGCGACGCCGACGGCGCCAGCACCCGGTGCAACGGCCAGAATCAGCGTGTCGCGTGTCTCGTCCAGCAGGCCCGAGTCGGTCAGCGTGCCGGGGGTCACGATGCGCGTGACCTGGCGCTCGACCGGGCCCTTCGAGGTGGCGGGGTCGCCCACCTGCTCGGCGATCACCACCGACTCGCCCAGCTTCAGCAGTCGCGCCAGGTATTGTTCGACGCTGTGGTAGGGCACCCCGGCCATCCTGATCGGGGTGCCTGCCGAGGCGCCGCGCGTGGTAAGCGTGATGTTGAGCAGCCGCGCGGCCTTCTCGGCGTCGTCGTAGAACAGCTCGTAGAAGTCGCCCATGCGGTAGAACAGCAGCATGTCGGGATGCTGCGCCTTGATGCCAAGGTACTGCTGCATCATCGGCGTGTGGGCAGTAGGCTCCTTGGCGATCGACATGGGCGCAGGGACGCGGGGATCAGACCTTGAGTTCGGGCGGCAGGTGCGGGGCGATGACCTGCAGCATCTGCCCGAAGATCTTGGGCGTGGCGGCGACGATGTTGCCGGATTCCAGGAAGCCCTCGTTGCCCAGGAAATTGCCGACCAGCGCGCCGGATTCCTGCGCGATCAGACTGCCGGCAGCGAGATCCCAGGGCTTGAGGTGCATTTCCCAGAAACCGTCGTAGCGGCCGCACGCCACGTAGGCGAGGTCGAGTGCGGCCGAACCGGGTCGGCGCAGGCCCGAGGTCGCCTTCATCATGTCGCGGAACATGTTGAGGTAGGCTTCGGAGAAGCGGAAGTCGCGGAAGGGGAAGCCGGTGCCGATCAGGCATTCGTTCAGCTTGGCGCGCTTGCTGGCACGGATGCGGCGGTCGTTGAGCATGGCGCCGCGCCCCCGGGTGGCGGTGAAGAGTTCGTTGCGGGTGGGGTCGAACACCACGGCCTGGGTGATCTGCCCCTTGTGCTTGAGAGCGATCGAGACCGAGTACTGCTGCAGGCCGTGCAGGAAATTGGTGGTGCCATCGAGCGGATCGATGATCCAGACATAGTCCTCGCCATTCTTGGCGTCGGCCGAGCCAGACTCCTCTGCTAAAATCCCGTGGTTCGGATAGGCGTCGAGCAGGGTTTCGATGATGGCGCGTTCGGCCATCTGGTCGACTTCGCTGACGTAATCGCGATCCTGCTTGCTGCGCACGGTGAGCTGGTCGAGGTCTAGCGAGGCGCGATTGATGATCGCCCCCGCCTTGCGAGCGGCTTTCACCGCCGTGTTGAGCATGGGATGCATGGTGTCAGGCAATAGATTCAAAGAACGAGCCGCGTATTTTACTAGATGACTTCAGCCGAGCCTAAAGTTCTCGCCAATATTCGCGTGGTGCTCACGCGCACCAGCCACCCCGGCAACATCGGCGCGGCGGCACGGGCAATGAAGACGATGGGGCTGAACCAGCTCTACCTCGTCGAGCCTGCCGTGTTTCCCAACAGCCAGGCAGACGCCATGGCTTCCGGCGCGACCGATCTGCTGGCCCAGGTCCGGGTGTGCGCTTCACTTGCGGAAGCGCTGGCCGACACCACGCTGGCGCTAGGCGTATCGGCACGCCGGCGCGACATCGTCGCCGAGGTGTTGATGCCCCCCGAGGCCGCGACCCGTTTGCTGGCCGAAGCACAGGCCGGTCCGGTGGCGCTGGTGTTCGGCAACGAAACCAGTGGGCTGTCGAACGAGGAGCTGGGCCTGTGCCAGGGGCTGGTGACGATCGCTGCCAACCCCGACTACAGCTCGCTCAACCTGGCGGCAGCCGTGCAGGTGCTGTGCTACGAAATCCGTAAGACCTGGCTGGGACAGGTCAGCTGGCCCCAGCCGGAGATGGAGGCGGCGACGGGCGACGAGCTGGAGAAGTTCTACGGCCATCTGGAAACCGCGCTGGCCGAGCTGGAATTCCTCAACCCCGGTTCACCCGGCAAGCTGATGCTGAAGCTGCGCCGCCTGTTTTCGCGCACCCGGCTGGCGAGGGAAGAGGTGAACATCCTGCGCGGAATCCTGAGCGCGGCGCAGGAAGCCAGGCAGGCCGCCTTGCGCATCCCGAACCAGAGCACGGAATAGTTGACTAAATTACTCAGAAATAGCATTCTCAACGCATGAGCCTCCTCAGCCAATTCAGGGAAGATATCGCCGTCGTGTTCGACCGCGACCCTGCCGCGCGCTCGACTTTCGAGGTCGTCACCACCTATCCGGGCTTCCACGCCATGATCGTCCACCGCCTGGCGCACAAGCTGTGGCGCATGGAATGGAAATGGCTGGCGCGCTTCACCTCGCACCTCGGCCGCTGGCTCACCGGCATTGAAATCCATCCAGGCGCCACCATCGGCCGTCGCGTATTCATCGATCACGGCATGGGTGTGGTGGTGGGGGAAACGGCCGAAATCGGCGACGACTGCACCCTGTATCATGGCGTCACGCTGGGCGGCACCTCATGGAACAAGGGCAAGCGCCACCCCACCCTGATGTCCGGCGTCGTCGTGGGTGCAGGCGCCAAGATCCTCGGGCCGATCACCATCGGTGCCAACGCGCGCATCGGCTCCAACGCCGTGGTGGTGAAGGACGTACCGGACAATGCGACGGCAGTGGGCATTCCTGCGCGGATTCTGGACAGTGCGGCCGAGAAACAGCGCAACCAGCAGGCTGAAAAGCTCGGGTTTTCCGCTTACGCCATCTCGGCCGACATGAACGACCCGGTGGTGAAGGCGATCCACGGCCTGATCGACCACTCGGCCCACATCGACCATCGGCTGGATCTGATCCTGGCGCAACTGCAGAAACTGGGGGCCGAGATGCCGGCCGGGCAGGACAAGCCCGACGATTTCGACCCGAACTATTTGAACAAAATAGTTGACTAAATTACTAAGGTACGCAATAGTTGACTGAAATGCTCGGGAATTTTATAGTTCGGGCGAAATTTCGGGAGAACGAGTCATGAGATTGACCACCAAGGGTCGCTTCGCCGTCACGGCCATGCTGGATCTGGCGCTGCGCGGCGGCAAGAATCCGGTGACGCTGGCCGGCATCAGCGAACGCCAGGACATATCCCTGTCGTATCTGGAGCAGCTGTTCAGCCGCCTGCGCCGGCATGAACTGGTCGAAAGCGTGCGCGGTCCGGGCGGCGGCTACTATCTCGCCCGTGCGCTCGACGACGTCAGCGTGGCGGACATCATCCGCGCAGTCGACGAACCCATCGATGCGACCCAGTGCGGCGGCAAGGAAAACTGCCACGACGAGCACCGCTGCCTGACCCACGACTTGTGGGTGGGCCTCAACGCCCACATTTACGATTATCTGGACAACGTC
>JAJZRT010000523.1 GCA_021802595.1 Pseudomonadota bacterium | reverse complement strand
ATCTGACCGAGTACGGCCCGCAGTACCGTCCGAGCTTCGAGAACGAGTGGACGGATGCGGCCGGCGGCACCACGCCCATCGAAGTGCACCAACGTGCCGTGCTGGAGGTGGAGTTCCACATCACCGTCACCGGTCCTGGCGAGGATGACTTCACCTTCGAGGTGACGACGAGTCGGCTGATTGAAGATGGCTGGTACTTCGACGCCGCGTACGCCTACCGCGACGCCCGCCTCGTGGCGAAGAGTGTCGATCCCGACGCGCTGCTGACTGACGAGCTGCGGTTGTATGGGCAGCCGGCGGATGTGCCGACCGGCGGTGGTGGTGATACCAGCGTCGTTGATGCCTGGATTGTCACCAAGAACCAAGACCGGAACATCGACGTCGCCTACTTCACCGTGGCCTGGAACGCCGGCTTCACGATGAGCGATGGGTTCTTCTTCGTCAGCACGGCCGGCGGGTCATTCCCCGGCTCGCCGCCGACGATGTGGCGTTGGTCGCTGACTCCGACCTATGTGACGGCACCGGCCGACTGGCTGCTCTCGAAACTCGTCGCATCGGATCTCAAATCGATGTCGAAGGTGCTCCATGTCATCGGCAACCCGGACCCGCTTGGGCTTCACGTGGTCGTCTTCGGAGAGACGCGCCAGGACAAAGGCCTCGCTAACAAGGTGCCGGCCGACAGCCTGAATCAGCGCCTGCCGACAACCTTCGTAGCGCGCGGCAGCGCGTGGTTTGGCGGGCCGGCGACGGCCGGCATGGCTGACAACGACCGCATGATCGCCTACCCGCTGGCGCTGCACCGGCTGCTGTGGCGGCAGAGCTGCGTGTCGATGGG
The DNA here is from genome assembly GCA_021802595.1 of Pseudomonadota bacterium. The sequence goes on along the minus strand of JAJZRT010000523.1, from coordinate 3,170 downwards.
CATGCTGGAGGACGTGCAGGCGACGATCGCGACGCACCCGGACGGGCACTTTGCTGTGTTCGCCCACTACCTCGGTGCACCGGAGGTGTTCGACTTGATCGAGTACCGATTCGTCGAGAAGAGCGGGACGGAGAACGTCGAGCACTTTTACCAGACGACGCACTTGGCGATGCTGGCCCAGGCCCACGGTGTTTCCGTGGACATGGAGAACTACCGGTCGCTGCTGGCTACACCAGACCGCACCGTCGTGCAGCGCTTTGCGGCATGGCGGAATATCAAACTGAGCAAGGTGAAGTGGCTGGACGTTGGCGGCCTGAACCCGAGGCTCGCCACGCCAATTTGAGACAGGAGAAAGACAATGGCCGTTGATGTCCAAGGCATTATCAACAGCGCGCAGACCACCGCGCGGGAGATGGCGAACAACGCCTCCACCATGGTGCAAAGCGCTGTACGTGCGTTCGACACGCGCTACGAGCTGGGGCAGGGGAACATCCCGCTGTCCCTGACTGACGTGCAGATCGATCTTCCGCAGATCAGCCCCTACACGGGCGCCCGCTTCGAAGCGCCGGACAGTCCGGGCCAGCCTGACGCGCTGCTGCCGGTGCCCGAGCTGCTGAACGAGGCATTGCCGGCAAGTAAGGTGTCGAAGCCGACCTTCGTCGAGCCGCCGCGCCCGTCCGATACACCGTCCGTGACGCTGGGTAGCGCCCCGTCGATCGGCAGCATTTACATCCCGCCCGCGCCGGATGCGCTGATGAACTTCGAGATCGAAGTTCCGACGCTGACTGACATCGTCGTGCCCAAGGCGCCGGCAGTGACTCTGCCTGCCTTCGATGCCCAGCGGCCGAATGTGGCGCTGACCGATCCGGGTGACCTGACCGAGCAGTACCGCATCGACTTTGCCGACCAGGGCAACAGCCTGCGCTCGGCGCTGGAGTCCGCCGTCGACGCCCAGCTCGCCAAGATCAACCCGCGGTACCACGAGCAGATGGACGCCATCGAGACGCGACTGGCCAAGTACCTGAAGGGTGGTACGGCCCTGCCGCCGGAGGTGGAAGACGCGATCTTCAACCGTGCCGCTGACAAGACCAATGCCGAGTACCTGCGCACCCGTGACGCGGCCTATGGCGAGGCGGCGGCACGCGGCTTCACCCTCCCGAGTGGCGCTGTCTACTCGGCGGTGATCCAGGCCCGGCAGGCTGCGGCCGACAACAACGCCCGTGCGGCGATGGAGATCGCCATCAAGCAGGCCGAGCTGGAGCAGCAGAACCTCCAGTTCGCCGTAACCCAGTCCATGAACCTGCGCCAGATCGTCCTCAACACGTCGATGGCGTGGGCCGGCAACCTTGTCCAGCTCAACGCCCAGGCGCTCCAGTTCGCCCAAGGCGTGCTCCAGGCGGCCGTCGACATCTACGACATCAAGGTCAAGATCGCCCAGGCTCAGGTGCAGGTCTATCAGGCCGAGGCCCAGGTCTATGAGTACCGACTGAAGGCCGTGCTGGCCGTGTATGACGTCTACGCCGCCGAGGTGAAGGCGCTGGAGGCCCAGGTCGGCGTGGATCAAGCCCGCGTGCAAGCCTTCACGGCCCGCATGAGCGGATACGGCGCACTGGCCAACGCCTACAAGGCCATGCTCGAGGGCGTGGCCACCAAGGCCCAGATCGAGAAGATCAAGGTGGACGCCTTTGGCACCCAGGTGCAGGCCTACTCGGCGGCCGTGCAAGGCAAGACTGCCGAGTGGCAAGCCTATAAGGCGCAGCTTGAGGGCAACGTGGCCAAGTTTGACGCCTACAAGGCTGAGGTGCAGGCTTACTCCGTCGAGGTGGATGCCTATAAGACGCGTGTCGAGGCTTCGGCTAAGCGTGTCGAGGCGGTGGCGGCTGCCAACGAGTCGTCCCGCCGTCAGTACGAAGCCGCGGTGTCCGCCTACAGCGCCCTGGTGCACGGGCAAAGCTCCGCCGTCCAGGCCGAGCTGGGCAGCTACGAGGTGAACCTGAAACACGCCATTGCCGTAGTGAATGCCCAAGAGGCCAAGGCCCGTCAGAAGTTGGCCAGCATGACGGCCATGGGGAATGTAGCGGTGTCCGCCTACCAGACGAACGCCCAGATCGCCATCGCAAACGCTCAGATGAACTACAAACGCATGAACGACACGGCCAGTGTCATCCTGTCCGGCGCCAAGGCTTACGGCGACATGGCGGGCAGCGCCCTGTCCGGCATCAACTCCCTAGCGGCAGGCATCGAGCAGACTAGCCTGTAAGCGCCCCTGTAGGGTTTGAAGGCGTCGCCGCATCCCCGAAGAATCCATCATCAGCGCGATTCTTCGGGGATTTTCATGTACGGATTCAGCAAACCCGCCGGCCAGCCGCCGGGCAAGGGATTTACCCGCAAGGGCGCGGCGCTCGCCGCCTCTCCCGGTGACGAAGGTCGCGATCAGCTTCAGGCTGCAGCATCGGGCCCGGTGCGCGGCCCGGGCTCCGGAACATCGGACGAGGTGAAAACGACCGTCCCCGAAGGTTCCTACATCATGCCGGCGGACAGCACCCGGCAAATCGGCGAGCAGAAGCTGGCCGGGCTTGGCTTCGCCGCAGGCAAGGGTAAGCAGACCGCTGACGATGGCGATGGTGATGAAGGCCTCGCTATAGGTTTCAACCCGGCGGGCGGTCACGTTCCGGTGAATCTCAGCAACGGGGAATTCAAGCTCTCCCCCGAGCAGGTGCATGCGATCGGAGTGCAGGTGCTCGAAGGGCTCAAGGAAGCGACACATGTGCCGGTTGAGAAGTACGAGCAGGCGGAGCCGGGCGAGGGTGAGGTACAGCAGCCATCGAGGGATGGCCTGTTCTTTGCAGACGGCGGCGTAGTGGAAGATCCTGCAAAAAGGCCTGGTCTCGCCACGTCCCCGTCCAACACCTACCCCGGCAACCAGGCTGAACGCGCTGGAAACATCTACGCAAAGTCGAATGCGGACATGGTGCAGGCCGGGCCTGATGCGGCAGGTTTTCTGAGCCGCGCGTTCCCCGGTACTGCAACGGCCATCCAGGGCGCCGGCCAGGCGATTCAGGACGCCTACAAGCAGGGGGGCATCGGTGCAGCCGTGGGACAAGGCTTCCGTGGGGCAATGGTTCCAGCGGTAGGCCTGGCCGATGACGTGATGAGCAGCGCAGGGAAGG
>JAJZRT010000522.1 GCA_021802595.1 Pseudomonadota bacterium | reverse complement strand
CAACATCGGAATAACGATCGCCAGCGTGGCGCGGTCGGCCATGGCCGACCGGTGCGACAGCGTTTCCCCCACCTGGACCAGTGCCGTCCCGCGCGCGCTCGTTCCCCTGAGCGAGAGCGCGAATGTCGCCACCCGGACCTTCTCGCCGTCCTTGACGCCGTCGTAGAGAATCAACTGGCCCGGCCTGATGCGCTGATATGCTGGCAAGGGCGGCATATCCTGCTCACCATCGACGACCCGCCCCTCCGGATTGGTAATGCTGTGGAACAACAAGTCTTCCTGGTCGAAGACCAGCAATTCACGCGCGGCAACCGGCAAATCCACCTGCACCTGCCCCTGCATGACCTCCACCCGATCGGCCAGCGCGTAGGTGCGCCGTATCAGCGAGCGGTCAAACGCCGCATTGATGAAATACTGGCTGGAGAAATAGGCGATCACCCACAACAGGATGAACAGCGGCAGCATCATCGACAGCATGCGGACAATCAGCTGCCGCCGCAGGCTGGTCTGATTTTCCCCGCTCACCGTTCCGCTTCCAGCAGATAGCCCAGGCCACGCAGCGTGCGGATCACCATGCCGGAGCCCTCGAGCTTGCGCCGCAGTCGATGGATGTAGACCTCGACCGCATTGTCGCCCACGCCTTCATCCCAGCCCGTCAGCCGATCTGCGATCGCCTCCTTGGCCGTGACGCGGCCGGCATGATTGAGCAGGATTTCGAGCACCTCCACCTCGCGTGCAGACAGGACCAGCGGCGTCTCGTCAACACTGGCCTGACGCTTCACGCTGTCAAAACCGAAGCGGCCCATGCGTATCTGGGTATCGGCCACGCCATGCGCCCGCCGCAGCAGTGCCCGCAACCGCGCCAGCAGTTCATCCAGCGCAAACGGCTTCAGCAGATAATCATCCGCCCCCGCATCCAGGCCTCGCACCCGGTCTTCCACGGTATCGCGTGCGGTGAGGATCATCACGGGCAGGGTCGCGCCGCGTTTGCGCGCATTGCGCAACACCTCCAGACCTTCGCGCCGCGGCAGACCCAGATCAAGCAGCATGGCATCGTAGGCATAGGCCTTCAGCGCGGCTTCAGCCTGTACCCCGTCACGGCTCCAGTCGACCGCAAAACCCGCCTGCCGGACCGCCAGCATGACGGCCTCGCCCAGGGTCGGATCATCTTCCACGAGCAGAATCTTCATGTCTAAAGTCTGACACAATCTCAGGCTATCCGGCCTTCAACACATCGCGAATATAAAGCGCGGACCTCGCAAGGGCTCGTAAGGTTCATGTAAGTATGGCGCCGCATAGTGGCGCCCATGCAGTCGCAATCCGTGACTGCATATCCTTCACTTGATCGTATGGAGAAATTGATGAGCAAACTGATGACTTCCCTGGTCGCCGCCACCATTGCCGGTGCCTTCAGCCTGTCCGCGATGGCCGCCGATGCACCCGCGGCTCCCGCCAATGGCGCTGCCACCGCTGCAGAAAAGCCCGCTGCTGCCCCGAAAAAGGCCCACAAGAAGGTCAAGAAGCACGTCAAGAAGGCTGCTGCCAAGAAAATGGAAGAGAAGAAGGGTGACGCTGCTGCCGAACCCGCCAAGAAGTAATTCTTCCTGGCACAAAAAACCGCGCCCTAGGGCGCGGTTTTTTTATGCCGTACCGGCGAGGAACGACTGCCACCAGCGCTTGCGCTGGCCTGTCACCACCCCGCGCATTTCGAGCTCGCGCGGCGGTGTCCGGCTCATCAGCCAGCCGGGCACCACCGAGGATTTCATCGCGCTGGAGCCGCACGAGCTGCCAAGATGGTTGGGGTCGTAGATCTTGATGAAGCTGGGCGCATCCAGATTGTCCGCATAAACAATCGCGCAATAATCCTCGTGATGCTCGCGCCGCAGCAATTCATCCAGTTCGCGCATGAACTGCTGCACCTTGTCGGCGGCAGCCGGCTCGGCCGGCACATCCTGCCCCACTGCATAGAGATACCAGCCCGCCCCGGCATCCACCTTCTGCCAGAACGCCGTCAACTGATCCCAGCGCATCACGCTGTAAAGCAGCCCATTGTAATAACGGTCGAATTCGTCGGTATCTGCCATGGCTCTCTCCGCAGTGAGTCTGGTGGTAGGGGCGACGGGACGTCGCGGCTTATTCCGCCGCACGCCAGATCACCCTTGATCGGAAACCTGGCGCGCCACGCTTCTTATTTATTATTTGGCGACCTGGCGCTCGCGGATTTCCTCGAGCGTCTTGCAGTCGATGCACAGCGTCGCCGTCGGACGTGCCTGCAGGCGCTCCAGCCCGATTTCGACCCCGCACGACTCGCAGTAGCCGTAATCGCCGCCGTCGATCTTGGCGATGGTCTCGTTGATCTTCTTGATCAGCTTGCGCTCGCGGTCGCGGTTGCGCAGTTCCAGCGCCATGTCGGATTCCTGGGTGGCGCGGTCGTTGGGGTCGGCGAAAACCGTCTGCTCGTCCTGCATGGAATGCAGGGTGGTATCGATATCCTGCGATAGTTCGGCTTTCCAGGCCTCGAGCATTTTGCGAAAATGCGCGAGCTGTTTTGCATTCATGTATTCTTCGCCCTTTTTGGCCTTGTAAGGCTCGAAGCGCATCAAAGTTTCAGCCATCTCGTTCTCTGTTCTCTTTGAAAATTTCGGTCTAATCCGGGCCCAGCCCAACCTGACTTAATATCAGAATCGCTTAAGCGCCGCAACCCATGACACTAAACGCCCTACTCTTCGACGTGGACGGCACGCTTGCCGACACCGAGCGCGACGGCCACCGGCCCGCCTTCAATCAAGCCTTTGCCGACGCCGGCCTCGACTGGCACTGGGACGTCGCCCTCTACGGCAAACTGCTCGCGGTGACCGGCGGCAAGGAGCGGATGAAACACTATATCGACCACTATCGGCCGGACTATAGGAAACCGGACAACTTCGACGAACTGGTGGCCGAGCTGCATCAGGCCAAGACCCGCCATTACAGCACGCTCGCCGCACGCGGCGGCATTCCCATGCGTCCAGGCGTCAAGCGTCTGCTGATCGAGGCGCGTGCCGCCGGCCTGCGCCTGGCGATCGCCACCACCACGACGCCGGAAAACGTCACCGTGCTGCTGGAACACAGCCTGGGCTCAGGCACGCAGGCCTGGTTCGAGGTCATCGCGGCGGGCGACATCGTGCCGGCCAAGAAACCTGCACCCGACATCTATCACTACGCGCTGGAAAAAATGGGGCTCGCCGCCGCCGACTGCCTGGCGTTCGAGGACTCGGAAAACGGCCTGCGTGCCAGCCGGGGGGCCGGCCTGAAAACGCTGGTGACGGTCAACGACTACACGCTGGATCACGATTTCACCGGTGCTGCCGTGGTGCTGTCCGACCTCGGTGATCCCGGCGCGCCGAACCGGGTGCTCGCCGGCCCCGATCTCGGCCAGCCCTTCGTCGACGTGGCCTACCTAAAAGCGCTGCATCAGCTTTAAGCCGCTCCCCTCAGGGGTTGTGCATCAGCGCGGCTTCGAGCGTATTTTCCAGCAGGGTCGCGACGGTCATCGGCCCCACCCCGCCGGGCACCGGGGTGATCCAGCTGGCATGTTCGACTGCCGAATCGAAATCGACGTCGCCGACCAGCTTGCCGTCGGGCAGACGGTTGATGCCGACGTCGATCACGATGGCGCCCTCGCGCACCCAGTCGCCCGGAATCATGCGCGGCCGCCCCACCCCCACCACCAGCACTTCGGCGGAGCGCACGAAGCTCTCGAGGTCGCGGGTGGCGCTGTGGCACACGGTGATGGTGCAGCCCGCCAGCAGCAGTTCCAGGCTCATCGGCCGGCCGACGATGTTGGATGCGCCGACCATCACCGCATTCTTGCCGCGCAGTTCCTCGCCGGTGGCGCGCAGCAGGGTCATGATGCCGCGCGGCGTGGAGGGCCGCAGCGTCGGCATCTTCACCGCCAGCCGGCCGATGTTGTAAGGATGAAAGCCATCGACATCCTTGTCCGGACGGATGCGCTCGATCACCGTCTCGGCG
>JAJZRT010000521.1 GCA_021802595.1 Pseudomonadota bacterium | reverse complement strand
TCATCTCGGCATCGGCATGGGAGTCCTCGACCAGCAGGATTTCGACGCTCTGGTAGTCGTTCATGATGCGGTCTCCGCGATGGGGAGTTCGAACGAAAAAGTGGCTCCGTGGTCAGGCTCGCCGTCTGCTTTGACGCGCCCGCCATGGCGCGTCACCACCCGATGCACGATGGCGAGGCCGACGCCGGTGCCTTCGAACTGCTCATGGGAATGCAGGCGCTGGAAAACTCCGAAAAGCTTGTCGGCATAGCGCATGTCGAAACCGACGCCGTTATCCCGGACACTGTAGCGAGCCCACCCATCACTCACCTCGCCGCTGACTTCGATCTGTGCCGCGGCACCGCGTGGTGCGCTGTACTTGATGGCGTTCGACAGCAGATTGACCCACACCTGCCTGATCAAGGCGGGGTCGCCGGTGCAGGGCGGAAGTGCAGCTACCGTGGGGCGCACCGGCGATGCGGCGCCATCGCTACGCGTACCGCAGATCTCTTTGATGACGTCCTCGACGAGGACTTGCGTGTCGATCGGCTGTTCGTCCATGGACTTACGCCCCAGGCGCGAGAAGGCCAGCAGATCGTCGATCAGCGCCCCCATGTGCCGGGCGCTGTCGGCAATGACATGCAAGTGTCGAATACTTTCCGAATCGAGGCCCGCCGGTGCATCTTCCAGCAGCATGCTGGCGTAGCCGGTGATGTGCCGCAGCGGTGCACGCAAGTCATGGGATACGGAATAGCTGAAGCTTTCGAGGTCGCGCACGGTCTCCTCAAGCGACTGCGTTTTCCGGTCGAGATCCTTGTTGAGATGTTCGAGCTGGTGTTGAGTTTCGATCCAATGTCGCATGCGTCGCCGGATCTGGCCATAGACGATCAGCGATAGGATCAGCGCGGAGCATCCGAGCAATACGAAAAGCGCGCCGACGATGTGTCGCAGGCGCTCTTCTTTGGAGCGGCGCTGCCGCAGAAGCCGCTGTTCCACCGCATGCATATCATCCAGAACGCCGAGGATCGGTTCAGCGGCCGTTGCGGCGTAGCGCTGATGCACCAGTGCCGCCGCGGCAGCAAAGCCCTGAACGGTCCGTGCCTGCGCCACATCGCCCAGTCGCGCGGTCCACGCACCGACCAGCTTTGTCAACGTCCGGACATGCGCCTGCTCCGTGGCATTGTCCGAAGTCATCCGACGGAGTTGTGCGAGCTGTTGGAGAAGGTCGGCGACCCTTCTTTTTTTCACGGTGAGGAATGCAGCATCTCCCGTGATGACATATGCGCGCGTATCAGACAGCGCTTGGGCAATATCGGTCCTGGCCGTCTCGATAGTCGTCATGACCGCATGGGTGTGACTGACCCAGCCCGCCGTAGTGGCCATATAGCGTGTGAAGGCAAACGCCATCACGATCGCGACCAGCAATGCCGCGAACATCGCCAGCAAAACACTTTGCACTTTGCGTTCGATGGTGACCATCGTTGACATTGTGCGCCCCGGTTGGACGTGATCTTTACCGGCTGCCGGCAAGACGGGTGTCACTTGCGGGCATTCGAGCCGCCACGTGAGGCGGTCGTGACGTGGCGGCGGTCGTTTCCGTGACCATTGCGCTGCTGACCGTGCATGTGAGTCCAAGCCAAGAGGGCGTCCACTTCGCCGCACAGGCTGATTGGGTATAACAGCATTCGCTCTCAGGTCGACGCAATATCACGAAAATGTAATATTACGTTTAGCGTTAAGAAGGCTGGTCGGAACGATTGCGGCTGTTTCGCCGTCCCGGCTTAGACTGCGCGCCCGAATGTCGGTGAGTTCACATGGCCGAGACCCCCGAGATCGACACCGACGCGTTACGCGAGACGATCGACCGCGAAATCGAGCGTGACGGCGGACGCCTGTTGCGCCTGATCGCGTTGTCGACGGCGCTGTTCGCGGCTACCGCCGCCATCGCGGCGCTCAAGGCCGGCAGCACGGTCAACGAAGGGCTGGTGCTGAAGACCGAGGCGACGCGCCTGCAGGCGCAGGCCTCGGATCAGTGGGCGTACTACCAGGCCAAAGCGATCAGGGCCGCAATTGCGCGGGACAACGAGAACACCTGGGTCGCGCTAGGGAAGACGCCGCCCGCGAGCCTGGCGGCGAAAGCGGCGAAATACGCCAGTGACGAAACCGTGATCGCCGCGCGGGCACGCGTGCTGGAGACCGAGCGCGATCAGCGCTCGGCCGAGGCCGATCGGCTGCTGCACCACCACCACTTGTTTGCCCAGTCGGTGGCGCTATTTCAGGTGGCGATCGCGTTGGGTGCCATCGCGGCGCTGACGCGCAGGCGGATCGTCTGGATCGGCTCCATGGCGCTGGGTACGGCGGGCTGCGGGTTTCTGGCCCTGGCGCTGCTGGCCCACTGAACGAATCATCAAAATGGGCGGCGAGCCCTTGAAGCCATCCGCCGTGCATGGTCATTCGTTTTCAATCGATACGCTGGGTAGTCCGGATGAAGCCTCGTGAGAGGCGCAATGCATGGCTGTACCTGCCTGATCCCCGGATTCCGCTGCTCAGCATCCGGGCTACGCGGTTGCGTGTCTTGATCGTAAACAGGTATCAGGCGTCGGCGATGCAGGCCAGCAGGGCAGGGCCGTAGCGGTCGCGCTTGGTGTCGCCCACGCCGGAGATGCCACGCAGCGCGTCGAGGCTGGCGGGGCGGGCGACGGCGACGGCCTGCAACGTGGCGTCGGGAAACACCACGTAGGCGGGCACGCTGTGTTCTTTTGCGGTGGCGGCGCGCCAGGCGCGTAGACGTTCGAACAACGCGGCATCTTCGCTTGAGAGCGCCAGCGCGGCTTTGGCCGGGCCCTTGCCCGCACGCGCCTTGCGCCCGGTACCGGGTCCACGCTGCTTGAGCAGGATGCGTTGCTCGCCGCGCAACACGGCGCGGCTGGATTCGGTGAGCTGCAGCACGTTGAAATGCGCGGCGTCCACCTCGACGAGATGCTGTGCCACGAGCTGGCGCAGCAGCGCGCGCCAGTCGCTCTCGCTCATGTCGGCACCGATGCCGAAGGTGGACAGGCGCTGGTGGCCGTGGCGCTCGACTTTCTCGCCGGACTTGCCGCGCAGCACGTCGATAATATGCGTGGCGGCGAAGCCCGTGCCGCTGGTCTGGCGGCAGCGGTACAGGGTGGACAGCAGCTTCTGCGCGGCCTCGGTGGCGTCGATGAACTGCGGCGGGTCGAGACAGTTGTCGCAATTGCCGCAGGGCGTGCTGGCCTCGCCGAAGTAGCCGAGCAGGCGCACGCGGCGGCAGTCGGCGGCCTCGGCCAGCGCCAGCATGGAGTCGAGCTTGCTGGTGCACAGGCGCTTGTAGGTGTCGTCGGCGCCGGACAGTTCGATCAGGCGTCGCTGCTGCACCACGTCCTGCAGGCCGTAGGCCAGCCACGCCTGCGCGGGCAGGCCGTCGCGACCGGCGCGGCCGGTCTCCTGGAAGTAGCCTTCGACGGACTTGGGCATGTCCAGGTGCGCCACGAAGCGCACATCCGGCTTGTCGATGCCCATGCCGAAGGCGATGGTGGCCACCATCACGATGCCGTCTTCATCGAGGAAGCGCCGCAGGTGCGTGGTGCGCATGTCGGCCGGCAGTCCGGCGTGGTAGGGCAGTGCGGTGATGCCGTGGCCGGCCAGCATCACGGCCACTTCCTCGACGGTGTTGCGCGCCAGACAATAGACCACGCCGCAGTCGCCAGTGTGCTCGGCCTCGATGAATTGCAGCAGCTGCGCGCGGCCGTCGCGCTTCTCCACCACGCGGTAGCGGATGTTGGGGCGATCGAAGCTGGCCACGAATTCGGCGCCGTCACGCAGCAGTTTGCCGGTGATCTCATGCCGTGTGGGCACATCGGCGGTAGCGGTGAGCGCCACGCGCGGCACCTCGGGCCAACGTTCGCGCAGGATGGCGAGTTGCCCGTATTCCGGGCGGAAGTCGTGGCCCCACTGCGAAACGCAGTGCGCTTCGTCGATGGCGAACAGGGCGATACGCAGCTCGTCGAGCAGCGCCAGA
>JAJZRT010000520.1 GCA_021802595.1 Pseudomonadota bacterium | reverse complement strand
TGGCGGTCGTATTTGACATGCTGGCCCAGCTTGTGGCGTTTGCCATCTTCCAGCCAGGGTTTGAGGCGTGCCAGCACTTCATCGCGCGGCAGCTGCGCGGGGGCGTCCGGCCCGGCATGGGCCAGCATATTCCCGACCGGCTGTTCTGGGCGCGCGAAGAAGCGTCGTCGGACGACGCGCCGCGCCAGGACGACGGCACCAGCGAGGGCGGTGCGTGATTGCGCGGATGGCCGGGCTGTACGCCGTGACGCCCGATCTCGAAGACACCGATGCGCTGTGCCTGAAAGTGGCAGCGGCCCTCGCCGGCGGCGCCACGGTCGTGCAGTACCGCAACAAGACCGCGTCGCCCGGGCTCAAGCGCGCGCAGGCGTTGCGGCTGCGTGCCGTGTGCCGGCGCTACGGCGTGCCGCTCGTCGTCAATGACGATGCCGCGCTCGCCGTCGACATCGGCGCCGAGGGCCTGCACGTCGGCAGGGAAGACGGCCCGGTGCGCGAGGTCCGCGCCCGCATCGGCCCCGACATGGCGCTCGGGGTCTCCTGTTACGACAGCCTCGCGCTCGCCGACGAGGCCATTGCCGCAGGCGCCGATCACATCGCCTTCGGCGCTGCGTTTCCCTCGCGGGTGAAACCGAACGCGGTGCACGCGAGCCTCGAGCTCTATGCCGAGGCGCGCCGGCGCTTTCGAGCGCCCATCGTCGCCATCGGCGGCATCACGCTCGACAATGCGCCGCGCCTGCTCGCCGCGGGCGTCGATGCGATCGCCGTCATATCAGCCCTGTTCGACGCGCCCGACGTCGAGCAGGCCGCCACTTCCTTCACAGCCTTGTTTTCCCAAACCGTATGAAGAACAGCCGCAAGCTCTTTGCTCATGCGCAACTGATGATTCCCGGTGGCGTCAATTCTCCGGTGCGCGCCTTCCGCTCCGTCGGCGGCACGCCGCTGTTCGTGAAACGCGGCAAAGGCGCGTGGATCTGGGACGCGGACGGCAACAGCTACGTCGACTACGTCTGCTCCTGGGGCCCGCTCATCGCCGGTCATGCGCATCCCGAGGTGGTGAAAGCCGTGCAGCAGGCGGCGGACAAGGGCCTTTCGTTCGGCGCGCCGACCGAAGTCGAAATCGAAATGGCCGAGCTTTTGTGCAAGCTCGTGCCGAGCATGGAGCAGGTGCGGCTGGTGAGCTCGGGCACCGAGGCCACCATGAGCGCGATCCGGCTCGCGCGCGGCTACACCGGCCGCTCGAAGATCGTGAAGTTCGAAGGCTGCTATCACGGGCACGCCGACGCGCTGCTGGTGAAAGCCGGCTCGGGCGCGCTGACGTTCGGCCAGCCCTCGTCCGCCGGCGTTCCGGCGGAAACCGCCGCCCACACGCTGGTGCTCGACTACAACAACGAGATCGCGCTGGAGCAGGCGTTCGCAGCCGAAGGCAAGGACATCGCCGCGGTCATCGTCGAGCCGGTCGTGGGCAACATGAATCTCGTCGCGCCCCAGCCGAGCTTCCTCGCCAAGCTCCGCAAGCTCTGCACGGAGCATGGCGCCGTGCTGATCTTCGACGAAGTGATGACGGGATTTCGCGTCGCGCTCGGCGGCGCGCAGGCGCTGTACGGCATCAAGCCGGACCTCACCACGCTCGGCAAGGTGATCGGCGGCGGCATGCCGGTCGCGGCCTTCGGTGGACGGCGCGACATCCTGCAGGCGCTGGCGCCGGTCGGTCCGGTGTATCAGGCCGGCACGTTGTCCGGGAACCCGGTCGCGCTCGCGGCGGGCATGGCGACGCTCAGGCTGGTGCAGGCGCCCGGCTTCTACGAGAAGCTCGCCGACACCACGCGCCAGCTGTGCGAACGGCTCACTGCCGCCGCGCAGCGCGCCGGCGTCACCTTCTGTGCGCACAGCGTCGGCGGCATGTTCGGCGTGTACTTCCGCGAGACGCCGCCGGCGAGCTACGCCGAAGTGATGACTTGCGACAAGGAAACGTTCAACCGCTTTTTTCACGCGATGCTGGCGCAAGGTGTGTACTTCGCGCCCTCGGCCTACGAGGCGGGCTTCGTGTCGTCCGCGCACGGGCCCGCGGAAATGGAGAAGACCGTTCAGGCCGCGGCCGCGGTGTTCGCGACGCTCGCTTGAGCCTCGTCACCAGGCCGGGCGCAATCGGGATAGGGGCCGATCATCGCTGATCGGGCCCCTCCCACACCACCCGGCGTGCGGGTCCGCACCGGGCGGTTCGAGAAGTTGAGGTCAGGAGAATCGCGGGACTCCCAGACGGTCGAAGTAAGCAATGGGCATCACACGGTTCAGGCCCATTGCGCTGTTGCGCCACCAGCGGCGTGCGTTGCCAGCGATGCGTGCAGCCAGGTCAGGCGTCGCCCCCAGCGCGCGCAGCTCGCGGAACATCGTGGTCCCGCGCCGCCACTGCTTGAGCTGGATCGCCCGCAGCCGGTGTCGCAGCCATTCATCCATCTCGCGCATGACCCTGGGCGTCTGCGCCAGCCGGAAGTACGCCTTCCAGCCCGGCACGTAACGCCGCAAATCGTCGGCGATCTGCTCGAGGCTGCGCCCGCGCGTGCGGCGCGTGAGCTGCCGGATACGGGTTCGCATCTTGCGCAGGGCCTCCTGGGCCACTGCTCGCTTGGCCTCCCCTGCCGGGGCGGCCCACAAGCAATACCCCAGGAACTTGCGTCCCCAGACCGATGTCACCGCTGTCTTCGACTCGTTGACCCTCAGCGCCAGCTTCGTGTAGCAGCCGCGCAGCGCCAGCAGCACCCGCTCTCCCGCCTTGCGGCTCCTGACATAGACGTTGCAGTCGTCGGCGTAGCGCACAAACCTGTGGCCCCTGCGCTCCAGCTCCCGATCCACGTCGTCCAGCAGCACGTTGGCCAGCAATGGGCTCAAGGGACCGCCTTGCGGCGTGCCCTCGAACCGCTCGCTGTGCACCCCGTGCGCCAGGATGCCCGCCTGCAGGTAATGGCGAATGAGCCGCAGCACCCGCTTGTCCGCTATCCGCTTGGCCAGCCGGTCCATCAGGATGTCGTGGTTGACGCGGTCGAAGAACTTCTCCAGGTCCACGTCCACAACCACCCGATAGCCCGCCTGCACGTGCTGCTGCGCTTCCAACACCGCGCCCTGCGCGCTTCGCCCAGGCCGGAAGCCGTGGCTGTGCTCGCTGAAGCTCGGGTCGATCAGCGGTTGCAGCACCTGTAATAGCGCCTGCTGGATCAACCTGTCCACCACGGTCGGTATCCCCAGCTCGCGCACTCCGCCACCCGGCTTCGGTATGCCCACCCGGCGCACCGGCTCGGGCCGGTAGCTTCCATCGAGCAGCCTTGCGCGAATGCCGGGCCACGCTTGCTTGAGATAGTCGCCCGTGTCTTGTACCGAGCGCCCATCGACGCCGGCACTTCCCTTGTTGGCCTTGACGCGTCTCCACGCCGCCGCCATGTTCCCTCTGGTCAATGCCTGCCCAAGCAGGTCGTCGACCCCGCAGTCCGTTTGCGCATGCCGCGCCGGCGTTGCTTCATCGCTCACGGCTTCAGAGGCGGCTTCACCGCGCCCCGCCACCGTGCGCCCCGGTTGCCCGGGCTTCTGATGCCTTGCTTCACCAAGCGACATGTCTCGTGACTGTCCTTCTCGTTCGGTCCTTCACCGTGCCCTTCAGCCTCTGCGGCTGGCTGCGGCTACTACGACCTCGGCTGACTTCTCGCTCCGGTTCATCACCGTCGCCCTTTCAGGCGTGAGGCGAGATCTCCCCAGGTAAGAACGCACTCCTTCACCGCACAGTCGCCGCATTTACGTCGCCTGGACCTTGACCACGAGAGCTTTGCAGTTCATTGCCTGCTCGCCCTGTCCGGCGCCGCCTCAGATGCGATTCGTGTACCTCGACTCACGGTTTACGCTCCACGCTTCCTTCCCACGCTCGGTCACCCTCGCGCAGTTGCGCTTCACTTGCCTCGCTGTGGTCAGCTCGGCCGGGGACTTTCACCCCAAAGAGTGCGCCCATGCTGGGCGCACAATGAAAACGGCCCCTTGAT
>JAJZRT010000519.1 GCA_021802595.1 Pseudomonadota bacterium | reverse complement strand
GAAGCTCGGCCCGGAAAAGGGCAACAACAAGTACCTGTACGAGTTGTTCCCCTACGGCCCCGCCAAGCAGGCTTGTAAGATCGCTGGCCTGCCCAAGCCGACCGGCTGTATCTAAGCTGTAACGCCTTCGGGTCGCCCCGGAGAGGTTTTCCGGGGCGACTTCGATTCAGAGGTTTATTTTCAGATCGCATGACGACCGCATGTCGCGGCTGGGCGTGCGATCTGAAAACAGACACGTTGTTGGGGGATAAGAGTTGTCTACTTTGACGATGATTTACGCCGGGCTTTTCTATGTCGCCACCCTGCTGCTGGTGGCTGGCCTGGTTTACAAGATTTTCGACTACAGCCGCACGCCCGCGCCGCTGAAGATCCCGACTACGCCTGCGCCGATCACGAAGCAGGGTGTCGCTTACAGGATGGCCAAGGAAGTCGTGCTGTTCGAATCCCTGTTCAAGTCCAACAAATGGATCTGGGTGTTCGGCTGGCTGTTCCACATGGGGCTGTTCCTGGTGCTGGCGCGCCATCTGCGCTATTTCACCGAACCGGTGTGGTTCTGGGTGAATGTCATCCAGCCGTTCGGCAAGTACGCCAGCTTCATGATGGTCGCGGGCCTCGCCGGCCTGCTGGCGCGGCGCTTCCTGGTCGACCGCGTGCGCTACATCTCGACGCCGTCCGACTATCTGATGCTGGTGCTGCTGCTCGCGATCGGCCTGTCCGGCATGCTGATGACTTTCGTTGCGCACACCGACATCGTCGCGCTGAAGGCCTTCTTCATGGGGCTGATGTACTTCGACGTGCAGCCGCTTCCGCAGGATCCCATCCTGCTGGCCCACCTGGCGCTGGTCGCCCTGCTGATGGTGATTTTCCCGATCAGCAAGCTGCTGCACGCGCCCGGCGTGTTCTTCAGCCCCACTCGCAACCAGGCGGACGATCCGCGTGAACATCGCCATGTGGCGGCCTGGGCGGCACGGCTGGATCAGAACAACTGATTCGTCGACACGGATCGACGAACAACCCAAGTACGGACAGAGGACTCGCAAGTGGCTGCTGCTGAATTTGACATTCCTGAACTCAAGGACGACATCGAGGTTCCCAAGCTGCGCGAAGGCGTGATGGCGCATGCCAAGTCGTTCCTTGCGCCGAAGCCGGTTCAGGACTTCATGGGCTATCCCCACGAACTGGGTGAAGACTGGAAGGAGCGCGCCATCGACAAGATGGGCGACCTGCTGGGCAAGTACCGCTCGCTCAAGGTCTTCCTCGACGCCTGCGTGCATTGCGGCGCCTGCACCGACAAGTGCCACTACTACCTTGGCACCTCCGATCCCAAGAACATGCCGGTGGCGCGCCAGGACCTGATGCGCCAGGTCTACCGCCGCTATTTCACCACCGCGGGCAAGCTGTTCCCCAAGCTGGTCGGCGCCAAGGATCTGACCAAGGAAGTGCTCGACGACTGGTACAGCTACTACCACCAGTGTTCCGAATGCCGCCGCTGCTCGGTGTTCTGCCCCTACGGCATCGACACCGCCGAGATCACCATGGCCGGCCGTGAGATCCTCAACCACGTCGGCATGGGCCAGAAGTATTCCAACGAGATCCTCGGCAAGGTGCAGAAGATCGGCAACAACCTCGGCCTGCCCGGCCCCGCGCTGGAAGACACCCTGCTGGGGCTGGAAGAGGACATCGAAGCTGACACCGGCGTGCCGGTGAAAATGCCGATGGACGTGAAGGGCGCCGAAGTGCTGCTGGTCACGCCGTCCGCCGACTTCTTCTCCGAGCCGCACGTCGAATCGCTGATCGGCTACGCCAAGGTGTTCCATGCCGCCGGCATCAGCTGGACGCTGTCGTCGCACGCCTCGGAAGCGGGCAACTTCGGCCTCTTCAACGGCAACTACGAGACCATGCGCAAGGTTGCGATGCGCATCCGCGACGCCGCGCTGGAGCTCGGCGTCAAGCGCATCGTGGTCGGCGAGTGCGGCCACGCCTGGCGCGTCGCCTACAGTTTCTGGAACACGCTGACCGGCCTCGGTTACGGCGGCAACGACCCGTTCTCGATCGAACTGCAAAAGCAGCTCGACCACAACTATCCCCAGCCGCAGCATATCTGCGAGCTGACCAACGATCTGATCAAGTCCGGCAAGATCAAGGTCGATCCGTCGCAGAACGACGATCTGGTGGTGACCTACCACGACTCGTGCAACGTCGCGCGTGCCTCGCGCATGGGTACCGAGCCGGGCGGGCAGTTCGCCATCCCGCGCGAACTGATCAAGTCGGTGGCGAACAATTTCCACAACATGGCAGACGACACGATTTACGAATCGACCTTCTGCTGCGGCGGCGGCGGCGGCCTGCTGACAGACGACCTGATGGAAGTGCGGGTCAAGGGCGCCCTGCCGCGCATGACCGCGCTGAACAACGTAGTCAAGGAACACCAGGTCAATTTCATGGCTACCATCTGCGCCATCTGCAAGGCGCAGTTCACCAAGGTTTTGCCCAAGTACGGCTTCGACATGAGCATGGTGGGCGGTGTGCATCAACTGGTCAGCAAGGCGATCAAGCTCGATTGATTGCTGTTTGTAAAACTTGATATATCAATTTATTTCGTAGGCGTTAGGAGAACCAACATGGCTGTCACGACGAACAAAGCGGCAAAAACCGAAGGCATGACATGGCGTCGCTATAAGGATGGCGAATCCGACCAGAACTACCGTTCTTCCCAGGAGCGCATTTTCCAGTCGAGCTGGACGCACAAGTGCCCCGAGTACATGCTCTCCACGCCCCCCTGCCAGGGTTCCTGCCCGGCCGGTGAAGACATCCGTGGCTACCTGAACATCGTGCGCGGCATCGAGAAGCCGCCCGCAGGCGTGACCTGGCAGGAATACGCCTTCCGCCGCATCACCGAAGCCAACCCCTTCCCGGGCGTGATGGGCCGCGTCTGCCCCGCGCCGTGCGAATCGGGCTGTAACCGGAATATGGTTGAGGATCATGTCGGCATCAACTCGGTCGAGCACTTCGTCGGCGACTGGGGTATCGAGAACAACATGAAGTACACGTCGACCGCTGCCGAAACCGGCAAGAAGGTCGCCGTGATCGGCGCCGGCCCTGCCGGCCTCGCCGCTGCCTACCAGCTGCGCCTGCGCGGCCATGGCGTCACCATCTTCGACGAGCACGAAGAGCTCGGCGGCATGATGCGCTACGGCATCCCGGGCTTCCGTACCCCGCGTGAAATGCTGGATGCCGAAATCCAGCGCATCATCGACCTCGGCGTCGAGACCCGCCTCAAGACCCGTGTCGGTTCCGACATCAGCTTCGACGAGCTGGACAAGAACTACGACGCCATCTTCATGGCGATGGGTGCCCAGGCCGGCCGTCCGCTGCCCGTTCCCGGTGCAGAAGCGCCCAACTGCGTGACCGCCGTCGCCTTCCTGCGCGCCTTCAACGAAGGCCGCCTGCAGCACGTCGGCAACCGCGTCGTGGTCATCGGCGGTGGCGACACCTCGATCGACGTCGCGACCGTTGCCCGCCGTCTCGGCAACGTCACCAAGTCCGGCACCCACGACGACCGTCCCGAGAACGTCATCGCCGGTCACATGGCTTCCGACGTCGCCTCGATCTCGGCCCGTGAAGGCGCCGAGGTGGTGCTGGTGTCGCGTGCCACCATCGACAAGATGGCCGCCAACAAGCACGAAGTCGAGCATGCCCAGCAGGAAGGCATCGAGATCATCGGCGGCGTGACCCCGGTTTCGGTCGTCGTCGACGCGAATGGCCGCGCCACCGCCCTGCGCGTGGCCGACTTCGTGATGGAAGGCAACCAGACCAAGATCATCGAAGGCACCGAGCGCGACCTGCCGGGCGACCTGATCGTCTCCGCGATCGGCCAGGGCGTCGATTTCGCCGGCCTCGAACAGTTCAACAACAACAACGGCCTGATCAAGGCCGACAAGAACTACCGCTTCCCCGGCAGCGAGAAGATCTTCGTCGGCGGCGACGTGATCCGCCCGCACCTGCTGACCACCGCGATCGGCCAC
>JAJZRT010000518.1 GCA_021802595.1 Pseudomonadota bacterium | reverse complement strand
TGGCCAGCCCGGCCCCAGCACATTGACGAAACGCATCACCCAATACTTCCTGCGTGGCCTGATCACCGCCCTGCCGCTCGGCCTGACGGTCTATCTGCTTTATCTCTTCCTCAGCTGGAGCGAGACGCTGGCGATGCGGCTGACGCGGCCCCTGATCGGCGAGCACTACGTGCCCGGAATGGGCCTGGTGCTGGGCGTCCTCGGCATCGTCCTGCTCGGCGTGCTGGTGTCGCAGCGTGGCGTCGGCCGGTTGCTGTCGCTGGTGGAACTGCCCTTCACCAATCTGCCGGTGGTGAAGAGCATCTATTCCTCGCTCAAGGACTTCGCCGACTATTTCGCGCCACGCCGCGATGCCGCCGCACAGCAGACGGTGGTCATCCTGCGCATGCCGGGACATGATCTCGAGGTGGTGGGCCTGATCACCCGGCAGGGCGTCGACGACCTGCCAGAAGGCTTCCTGCCCGGCGACCGCGTCGCGGTCTATCTGCCGATGGGCTACATGATCGGCGGCTATACGCTGTTCGTGCCGCGCGAATGGGTGCAGCCGATCGACATGTCGGTGGAGGAGGCGATGCGCGGCTCGCTGTTCGCCTGGATGCGCACCGCCGGCAGCGAAACCACGCGGCCGCCGTCTTGAATGCGCGTCCACGTGATGTAAAGTGGACGCATGCAGATCGAATGCTACGCCCAGCGCCTGCTCAACCCGTTTCGCGGGGTGGTGCACGTCATTCGATATGAATCAGCCGAGGCAGTGACGACCGACGGCATCGACTGGGATATCTACGTCGCCAACGACGCCCTGCTCGACGGCCTCGGCCGCGCCGGCAAGCGCGCCCAGATCTCCGACATCCGCTACGGCCACTGGTCGGCCGAGAAGGGCCTGAAACGCGGCCCGCTCTATCCGTCCGACGATTTCAGGCGGCTCGAACACATGGGCGCGGTGGTCTACGAACACCTGCGCCGGGTGCACCGCGACGTCCCCTTCCAGTTCCGCGACCAGTTCGAGCTGTGGTTGCTCGACCGCGACGAGCGGCCGCTCGCGCTGCTGCACAGCGTGCGCAACGACAGCGAGACCGACACCCAGCCCCCGCTCGACTGGCGCGCCGGCATCGCCGCGCAGGAACGCTTCCAGAGCACGGCGATCGCTGGCCTCGCCGAATCGGCCGGCGTCTATCTGACACGCTACGTGAACGGCCTGGCCAGCGGCGTGGTGCAATGGTTCCGTCGTTCCGACGACGGCACCGGCCTTGGCCTGCACACATTGAAGGGCGGCGAGCACCTGCGCGGGTGCGTGCTGGAAGCCGACGCCTTCCCGCCGCTTTTCATCGCCACCGCCGGGATGGACGCGGCGCACACCCGTCTGGTGCATGACTACCACGCCTGGCAGGCGCCGTGGATGCTGCTGTTGCCGCATCTTGACGACGCCACCCGCGGCGCGCTCGAGACGAGCGCCTGCCAGCAGGCCGAAATGATCGAAAAGCACTGCCGCCTCTATCCGGCGGTCATCGACCGCGCCGCGCTGCAGGCAGCGCGCGTCGAGGCGGCGCTGGTGCGCAGCCAGCCGCGCCAGGACCGGCGCGACGACGTGATGCCGATGGTCTACATCGAACTCAGCGTCAGCGAAGGCGAGTGATCAGGCAGCGACGCTGAGAATGGCGCCGGGCAGCGCAGCCGATGCGCCCAGATGCGGCGCCAGCCGCACCGCGACGCCGGGATGGGCAGCGGAAAATTCGGCGATGGCTTCGGGAATGTCCTGCGCCACATGGGTGCCGGCAGCCAGGAAATAGGGAAACGCCACGATGTCGGTGGCGCCTTTTGCCGCCAGCGCTGCGAGACCGTCTGGAATGCTCGGCTCGGCCAGCTCCAGAAAGGCGGTTTCGACATGCGCCCAGGTCGCGCCGGCCTGGGCGCGCACGGCGTCGGCGAGCGTGCGCACTTCGTCGTTGGAGGCGGCACGGCGGCTGCCGTGGGCGATGATGAGCAGGCTGGGCATGAGACAGTTCCTTGTGTGAAGTCGATTGCACACAGAGCCGGCGTCAGCCGGCCGAGTTCCCGGGACCGCCTATTGCGCGGAGCCGAACGCCTGTTCGAGTTTCTCGCGGTCGAAGTGCCGCTCGAGTTCGGACAGCCCGCCGGCCACCGCCGGGTCGGCGAACAGTTCGCGTGCCGCGACCTGGCCCAGTAGCTGGAATGCGTTCTGCAGCGCGACGGCGCCTTCGTATTTCACCGCCTGCTGCGTCTGCACGCGACAGGCCTCGGTCACCAGCCGCTCGAACAGGCGCGCAGTATCACGGTTGAAGCCGGTGCGCTCCTCCGGCGTCACCGTGGCGATCGACTTCACTGCCGGGTGCAGGGCGGCGGTGGCGAACATCCATTTCACCAGCGCGCCCTTGTCGGCCGCTGTGGTCGAACCCACCAGGCATTTGCCGAGCTCGTCCGAATAGGGGCCGGCCTGCACCGGGCCGGCGGCGAGGAGTGCGAGCAGCAGGGCGAGTTTCAAGTTTGTCTTCATGTCGGCATCCTCAGCCCCGCACCGGCTCGAAGGTCGCGTCGAGGTTCTGGTCGTCGCAGTAGTCGAGAAAATCGCCGCGCAGGGTGGCGATATGCGCGTCGGCCGGAATGCCGAGCGTCATGTGCACGGCGAACATCGGCGCACCGGTGTGCGGGGCCGGATAGGTCTGGGTGTCGAGCGCCTCGATGTTGATGTGCAGGCGCGCGAAGAAATTGGCCAGGCTGTTGACGATGCCGGGCTGGTCGAGCGCGGTGACCTCGACCATGTAGGGAATCAGCGGCTTGTCGGCGCGCACCGGGCGGGTACGCTGCTGGATGATCGACAGCCCGAGTTCTTCGCCGACCGCAGGCAGGCGTGCCTCCAGCTTGGCCAGCGCATCCCAGCTGCCGGTCACCCGCATCAACAGGGCGAAACGGCCGCCCAGCGCGGCCATGCGCGACTCCCCGATGTTGCAGCCGCTGTCGGCGATGCGGCGGGTGAAGTTCTCCACCAGGCCGATTTTGTCTTCGCCGCTGGCGGTGATGACGAGTGATTCGGTGTCGTTGGACATGTGAGCCTGTTTCCGTAGGTTTCATGCCCCGCGTTGCATCCAGAAAGAGCGGATGCGCGAAGCGAGGCGAAACCAATGGTGATCCATTGGCGAGCCGCGCGACAAAGCAAGCGCTCTTTCTGGAGGCAACCCGAAGGGCCATAGCCATTTGGGGCAAATTGCGTTGTTGCCCACCGCTCGTTTGGATGACCAAGCGGCGCGGCGAGCGCCTAGCACTTTACCCCAAATGGCTATGGCGCGGGACATGAACCCTGCGGAAACAGGCTCTAGATCAACCCCCGATCTGACAGTTCTTTCTTGATGTAGGCGTAAAAAATCGGCGCGGCGATGACGCCCTGCACGCCGAACGCGGCTTCCATCGCCAGCATGGCGATCAGCAGCTCCCACGCGCGCGCCTGGATCTGACCGCCGATGATGCGGGCATTCACGAAATATTCGAGCTTGTGGATGACGACGAGGAAGGCCAGCGAGGCCGCCGCGACGTGCAGCGAATGTGACAGCGAGATGATGACGATGACTGTGTTGGAGATCAGGTTGCCCAGTACCGGCAGCAGGCCGACGAGGAAGGTGACGACGATCATGGTCTTGGTGAAGGGCAGATGCACGCCGAACGCCGGCAGCACCGCCATCAGGTAGACGCCGGTCAGGAAAGCGTTCAGCGCCGAGATGCGCACCTGCGCGAACACCACGCGGCGGAAGGCGTCGCCCAGGCGGTTCACGCGTTCGGTCATGGCCTGCGCCAGCGGCGCCAGCGACTGATGGGCACGCGCTTCGCGCAAGGCGACGAAGCTGCCGATGATGAGGCCGATGATGAAGTGCAGCAGGCCGCGGCCGGCGTCGCCGCTCAGCTTGCGGATGTCCTGCGCATGGGTGCGCAGCCATTCGACCAGCGCGGCGCGGATCACCGACTCGTCGCCCTGCGGCAGCCAGGCCGCCGCCCACAGCGGCAGCAGTTCGCGCGAGTTCT
>JAJZRT010000517.1 GCA_021802595.1 Pseudomonadota bacterium | reverse complement strand
TGTCAGCCCGGTTTTTGCCGACAGGCCGGACTGGGCGGGACATGGCAAGTCGGACAAAGGTGCGCAGGATGCGCGCGACGGCGATGGGCGGCGGGATCGCCGCATCGATCGCGGAGACGACTACCGTGATGGTCGTGGCGATGTCCGGGTGGAGGTGCATTTCGACGACCATCAGCGCATGGCCGTACGCGAGTATTACCGCGACAGCTTCCGGCACGGCGACTGTCCGCCGGGGCTGGCGAAGAAACACAATGGTTGCATGCCGCCCGGCCAGGCCAGGAAGTGGCGGCTGGGCCGGCCGCTACCGCGCGACGTGACGTATTACGATCTGCCGCCGCGGGTGGTGGTGAGCCTGGGCGTACCGCCCGCCGGCTACCGGTACGTGCGGGTGGCCAGCGATATCCTGATGATCGCGGTCGGCACCGGTATCGTGGTGGATGCCATCCACGATCTGGGCGGCATGTAGGAATACCGTTTCCGATAACAACCGAGGATCAACGAGGATGAAGAAAAACCTGGCTTTCCTGCTGACCTGCCTGACGTTCCTGCTGAGTGCCGTCCAGGCCTGGGCCATGCCCTACACCGGGCTGGTGGCGTTCGGCGACAGCCTTTCGGATGCGGGCGGCAGCCCCTCTGCCGTGCTGAGCATCTACAAGCTGCTGGGCGGCAGTTGCGATCCCTATCATCCGTGTCCGCCTTATTACGACGGGCGCTATTCCAACGGGCCGGTCGCCGTGGAGCATCTGGCGAATTCCATTTTGCCAGGGGGCGCTACGCCCGCGAATTTCCACGACTTTGCCGTGTCTGGCGCCACCACCGGCCTCGGCAACTATGGCGACGGCGGAACCGCCGCCCATTCAGGCGTATACGGCCTGCCCGGCATGAGCCAGCAACTCGGGCTGTACCTCTCTACCACGGGCGGCGTGGCCGATTCCCATGCCCTGTATTTCGTGTGGGGCGGGGCGAACGACTTCCTCACGCTCGATTCCCCCGTCCTGGCTGCGCAGAATATCGCGTCCTATGTGGGGGCGCTGGCCACGGCCGGTGCGACGCACATTCTGGTTCCCAACCTGCCGGACCTGAGCCTCACGCCCTTCGTCCAGAGCGTGGGGCTGCAGACGCAGGCCCACGCGTTTTCCACGGCTTTCAACTCGACGCTTGCCATCCAGCTGGGGAGCCTGGACCAGCTGTTCCCGGCTGCGGACATCGTCCAGTTCGACACCTATTCCTTCCTCAACGACGTGGTCCTGAATCCGGCCAAGTACGGGCTTTCCAATTCGCAGGACGCCTGCCTGCCCACGCTCCCGGGCGCGGTCTGTGCCAGCCCGGCCAGCTACGTTTTCTGGGATTCATTCCATCCGACGACGGCGGCCGATGCCATCATCGCCACGGCTTTTGCGAAATCCGTTCCGGAACCGGGAACGGTGGCGCTGCTCGCCGTGGGGTTGCTTGCGCTGCTTCATGCGGGCAGCCGGCGGCGTATGCCCGGCAGGTGATCGGGCCTGGCTAACACCCCGGGCATTCCTGGTCTGCCAGAAACGTTTCGAGGCCTGCCCGGGCGCCCCCGACCCAGGGGGCGCCATGGGCAAACAGCAGGTGGTCGAATTCGCGTTCGCGCAGGTGCTTGAGAAATGCCTTGCGCAGGCCGCGCTTGACGCCTTCCGGGTCGTCGCCCATGTAGGCGTCCGGCACGAAGGCGAGCTTGCCCCGCTCGCGCACGATGGCGTCGCCGATGCTCAGGATGCCGCCGTGCAGCGGCAGGTAGAGCGCGGTCTCCTCGGGACAGAGCGCGGCGACCTTCAGCGCCAGGATGCCGCCGGGCAGGGTCCGGCCATGGCTGAAGCCCCTGACCTTTTCGCCGTGGGTGAATTCGTGCAGGCCGTCCTTGTGGCACCAGACCTGCGCGCCGTACCGCGCGGCGAAGCGGTCGCTGTGGCGATAGTGGTGGCGGTTGGTCAGGTAGACATGCTGCGGCGCGCCGTGTGCCGCGAACCATTCGATGCCCCGCGCCGGCACCCGCGGGTCGATCAGCACCGGCGGGTCGGTGGCGTTGGTGTAATAGGAATGGACGTAGGCCTGGATGCCTTCGTGGAAGGTCTTCCAGTGAAAAACGCCGGGCAGGATTTCCTTCATGGCGGGTGTCCTTTTTCAGGCCGTGCCGTTCCAGTAAAGACGAGGTCGCGCACAAATAAAAGTCGCCCGTGATTTTTCCTCCGGCGCCGGTTGCCGGCTATAACGAAGGACATGATCTGGAGAATCCCCCGATGCGGACGGCGCCCGGCGTGCTGGTGACCGGCGCCAACCGCGGCCTCGGTCTGGAGTGGGCACGGCAGTATGCCGAGGCCGGCTGGCGGGTGTATGCGAGCTGCCGTCGTCCCGAGGAAGCCGAGGCCCTCAAGGTGCTGGCAGACAGCTATCCGCGGGTCAGCGTGCATCGGCTCGACGTCACCGACAGCGAGCAGCTGCGCACCCTGCAGCTGGATATGGAACAGGCCACGATCGACGTGCTGCTCAACAATGCGGGCGTCTATCTGGACAAGTTCATGGGCGACGTCGGTGGCATCGACTACGAGGTCTGGCTGCGCAGCTTTGCGGTCAATACGTTGGGGGCGGTGCGGGTGAGCGAGGCCTTCATCGGACAGGTGGTCCGCAGCGAGAAAAAACTGGTGGTGGCGATCAGCAGCCACATGGGCTCCATCGCCGAGATCGCCGAGCGGGGAAACTACGCCTACCGTTCCAGCAAGGCGGCATTGAATGCCGCAATGAAGGGGCTCTCGCATGCGCTCGCGCCACGCGGCATCGGCGTCCTGCTGCTGCATCCGGGCTGGGTGAAAACCCGCATGGGCGGGCCGGATGCGATGCTCACCCCGGCGCAGAGCGTGCGCGGCATGCGCGCCCAGGTGGACAACTTCGAGCCGTCGCTGAACGGGCGCTTCTTCCGCTACAACGGCAGCGAAATTCCCTGGTGATCCTGCGCGCGGGGTGACGACCGTCTACTTGCCGTTATCGGGTGCCCAACCCCTGCGCCAATAAGTGCGCAGCTTTTCCTGCTGTTCCTTGGTGAGGACGGCTTCCATGCGTTTCTGCGCTGCCACCGAGGAGTCGTACATCTGCTGCTGGAGCTTGCCGAATTCCTTGTAGGCCGCATCGATGGCCGCGTTGTCCCGTTTCGGGGCCAGGTTCAGGTCGCGCAGCCTGGCCTGCTGGTCCATCATCTGGCCCATCAGGGCCCAGTGCGCCTTGCGGGTTTCATCCTGGATCTTGTTGATCCTTGCCTGCTGCTCCGCGCTCAGGTCGAGCCCACTTCCCCAGAACGGGCCCATCATCATGCCGGGGCCCATGCCATAGCCCCCCATCATCCCGTAGCCTCTTCCTCCCATCATTCCGGGACCCATTCCATAACCTCCGTAGCCCCCCATCATCCCGGGACCCATGCCGTAACCCCCATAACCGCCCATCATGCCGGGGCCCCATCCGTTGCATCCAGGCGAGCCGGGGCCGCCCTGGCATGGGGGCGCAGGCGGATCGGCCGCCAGCAGGGGGGACGCCATCCCGTTCAAGACGAGTGCGAGGCAGCAGGCGGCAAGACGGTTGGAATGTCGTGGAGTATTCATGACACGCTCCTTTCGCAGGAAGGATTGAGGAAACGCCCGATACGATCCCTATTTTTCCAGGAGGTCGTCCCGTTTCTGGAGATACTCGTCGCGACCGATTTCGCCGCGCGCGTAGGTCTCCTTGAGAATGTCGAGCGGGGTTTTTTGTTCCGGCGGGCCTGCGCGGCTGTCCTTGCCGCCGGGCCTGGTGAACAGATACTTCAGGAGGGCGACGATCAGCAGGATGGGGATGCCCAGGAACAGGGCCATCCACACGACGCCGAAGAGCATGCCGAACCCCCCATCGAACATCCAGCCATGATTGAATGGGCCATACATCGCGTCGTGTCTTTCGCAGCGGTTACAGGAAGGGGGCGGGGGGTGAAACGCGTTTTTCCATGTGCCTGGCAGGCCTGTCCACTATAGCCATGCCCGTAT
>JAJZRT010000516.1 GCA_021802595.1 Pseudomonadota bacterium | reverse complement strand
GCCCTGCCCGCAACCCGCACCCAGCGCATCCTGGGGCAGATCCGCGGCGCGTACCCGCAGTACATCGACGGCGTCAACGTGCTGCAGACCGGTTTGAACAACATGGGCGCCATCTTCCATCCGGCGTTGACGATCCTCAACGCCGGATGGATCGAAGCAACCAACGGTGACTTCGAGTTCTACATCGACGGGGTGACGCCTTCGGTGGCACGGGTGTTGGAAGTGCTCGACCGCGAGCGGGTGACTGTCGCCTCGGCGCTTGGCATCCGGGCGCGCACGGCGCTGGACTGGCTGGAGCTGGCTTACAACGTCGCCGGCGACACCCTGCTGGAGCGTATTCACAACCAGACCGGGTATTACGGCATCAAAGCTCCTGCCACGTTAAATCACCGCTATATTTTTGAGGAAATACCGATGAGTCTGGTGCCCATCGCCGCCCTGGGCGAGCGCTACGGCGTCTCGACCAACGGGATCAACAGCCTGATTCGCCTGGCCTGCATCATTCACAGTACGGATTACTGGCGGCGCGGCCGGACGATCGACAAACTGGGCATTCAGGGATTGTCGGTCACCGAACTGACTACCTACGCCCTGACCGGCGAGCGCGCGGTGGCATAGCGTTGAACCACGGAGGGCTTAAAAGCCTCCCCCATTTTCTGGCGAAAATGGGGAGGTTGGAGGGGGGCAAAACCGCGTAGCGGCCATACAAGGGGCGGGTCTTGATCTGCCCCTTGATATTTTACCCCTTGATTTTCACGACGGTATCTACAAAAACCTTGGCGTTCTGTGCGTTCAATTTCTCCGCGTACTTTGCGTTTTAAGGTGGGTTCTTAGATTGCTTCATTCCGCTTCGCTACATTCGCAATGACTGACCCGGCGCGCTTTTGATCTCCTTCAAGATCATCTCCTGATCCAGCGGAATCGAATGCGCGCGGACGCCAACCGCGTTGTATACCGCATTGGTGATTGCCGGAATGGTCGGGATGAGCACGATCTCTCCGACGCCCTTGGCACCGTACGGCCCCTCATGGGTTGGATGCTCGACCACAAACGCCGCGATCTGCGGGGTAAAGGTGATCGACGGGGTGCGATAGCTGGCCAGGCGGTCGGTGACCACCTGCCCTTCGTTCACCATGAAATTCTCGGTCAGCGCATGGCCAATGCCCATGATCAAGCCGCCCTCGATCTGGCCTTTCAACCCCAGCGGGTTGATGGCAGTGCCAACGTCATTGGCGACCACCGCTCGCAGCACGCGCACTTCGCCGGTGCGGGTATCCACCTCTACCTCGGCAGCCTGAGCCGCGAAGGAGAAAGCCACATGCATGTCGCCTGGCGTGCCGAGCGGTTTGGTCTCGGGCGCCCAGTATTCGTAACTTGCCATGGGTTGGCGTTGGTGCCCGATCAACTCCTCTGCCACCTGCTGCAGCGTCAGGCTGTGATTGTTGACCTGCACCAGGCCTTCCAGGTAGCGAATCGTGGCGGGATCGACATCGTAATTCTCGGACAGTTCGCTGGTGATCAACTGCCGCAGCGCTTTGGCGGCATGGCGGACGGCATTGCCGGTCACGAAGGTTTGCCGCGAAGCAGTGGTCGGCCCGCCGTCCGGCGTCAGATCCGTGTCGGAGAGCAGCACATGCACGCTGTGCGGCGGCTGCTCCAATTCCTCCGCCGCGATCAGGCGCAGCACAGTCGGCAGCCCCTGGCCCAGCTCGGCAGACGAAGTGCGCACCTCGAACGTCCCGTCGCGGCGCAGCTCGACTTCGGCGCCGGCTTTATCCGGCGCGCCACCGCCCAAACCGGTATTCTTATACGCCGCGGCAAAGCCCCAGGCGCGGCGTTTATGCGGGTCTTGCGGGTCCACTTTGACGGTAAACGGATCGTCCCCGCCCAGGCGTTTGACCTCGGCGGAAACCTTGTCGATGCATTCCAGCAAGCCGACCGAATCGCGCAGCACCTGACCGGTATTGGTCACGCTGCCGACTTTCAGCGCGTTCATGCGGCGTAACTCGACGCGGTCAAGGTTGAGTTTCTCGGCCAGCATGTCCATCACCGACTCGACCGCGAATGCCGACTGCATCACGCCAAAGCCGCGGAAAGCGCCGGCCGGCGGGTTGTTGGTGTACATGGCATAGCAATCGGCGCGTACATTCGGCACCTCGTACGGCCCGGACGAATGCGTGGTGGCGCGGGTCATTACTTTTTCGCCAAGCGATGCGTAAGCTCCGGTGTCGCCGTACAATTCGGTCTCGACCGCGGTCAGTTTGCCGTTGCGTTTCGCACCGACCTTGACGCGAATCTGGGTGGCATGCCGCTTGGGGTGAGCAATCAAACTCTCATGGCGGTCATACAACAGCTTGACCGGTCGCCCGGTGACATTGGCCAGCAGCGCGGCGTGAATTTGCCCGGCAATATCTTCCTTGCCGCCAAACCCGCCGCCGATCAGTTGGCCGATGACACGTACCCGGCCCTCGGGCCAGCCCAACGCGCGCGCGACCTGGTTGCGGTCGGAATACGGGATTTGCGAACCGACATAAATCTCCATGCGGCCGTCTGCCAGCGGCCGGGCAATGCTGCACTCCGGCTCGATAAAAGCGTGGTCGTGCATGGGGGTGGTGAATGTCTCTTCCAGAATCACATCCGCCTCGGCAAACCCGGCATCCATATCGCCCTTGCGCACTTTGATGTGCTTAAGCAGGTTGCCCCTGGCGTGAATTTGCGGAGCATCCTCGCGACGCGCCATGACCGGGTTACTGACCACCGGCAGCGGCACGAATTCAACTTCGATCAAGTCCAGCGCTTCGTCGGCTATCGCGCGAGTCTCGGCGGCAACGATCGCCACGGCATCCCCCACGGTGCGGATGCGCTCGCCCACCCCCACCAGGCTGGGCCAATCGGCGATTACCAGGCCGTGTACGTGTTCGCCGGGAATGTCCTCAGCGGTCAGCACAGCTTTAACGCCCGCCAGCGCGCGCGCACGGGAAACATCCAGCCGGGTGACAGTGGCGCTTGGCGCCATGGCTCGCTTGACGCGCGCATGCAGCATGCCGTCGAACTGAATGTCGTCGGTGTAAATCGCTGACCCGGTTACCTTCTCAACAGCGTCCGGGCGCGGGGTGACCGTGCCAACGGCCTGGCGGGCACGCGTGGAGGGTGCAATCACCGGCGCTTCCACCGGTTTTCCCGTCCTCACCGACTTGCCGGCGGCTTGAATCGCGCCGATGATCGCCGGGTAACCGGCGCAACGGCACAGGGTATCCTTCAGTGCGTACTTGATGTCCTCTTCGGACGGGTTGGGGTTGTGCAGCAGCAGCGCGTACGACGTCATCAACTGCCCGGGGATGCAGAAACCACACTGCACCGCGCCGTATTTGATAAATGCATCCTGCAGCGGATGCAGATGGGCCGCAGCGCCGTTGCCGTTTGGTTTGCCGGCCAGCCCTTCGATGGTGGTGATGCGCTTTCCGTGCGCCTTGACTGCCGGGTAGTTGCAGGAAAGCACCGGTTCGCCGTCGATGACCACGGTGCAGGCGCCGCATTCGTCCTCGTTACAGCCGACCTTGACGCCTGTCAGGCGCAGGCGGTCGCGCAGCAGGTCTGCCAGCATCTCGCCTTCGACCGGTTCGAGCGACACCTCTCGTCCGTTAACCACAAATTCGATCAGTTGAGCAGCCATTAAATCGCCTCCAATTTGCTGGCGCGCTGCCAGGCCTTTTCCAATACCCCTAAAAGAAGCACGCCCGCCAGGTGCTGGCGGTACTCGGCCGTGGCCCGGCGCGGGCTGGTGCGGAATTTCATCGTCGAACGGATCACCTCCACCGCTTGAGCGGCGGTTTCAGTCGAATACGGCTTGCCGTAGAGGAATTCTTCGACCGCTAACGCCCGCTGCGGGGTGGGACCCGCCGGGCCGACCGCGACTCGCGCGCATTCGATGGCCTCGCCTGACCGCTGCAACCACACAGCCATGTTGAGGATCGGCAGCGCAACGCCCTGCGGCCGCATCACCCGTGAGAAAGCCGACCCCTGCCCGGCTGT
>JAJZRT010000515.1 GCA_021802595.1 Pseudomonadota bacterium | reverse complement strand
GGCATAGCTGCTGATGAAATCTTCACCACGCTAATGGGTGACCAAGTTGAGCCTCGTCGGGCATTTATCGAGGCCAATGCACTGATTGCCAGCAATATCGATGTGTAAAAAACAAATCGGCACAAAGTGATAACGCTTTGTGCCGATTTGTTCTTAAATATTTGGTGGTGGGGCGCGCCCACCACGGAAACCGAAATTCTACACATAAATGACCCAGATCGGAAGGACTGCCGTTCTGTCGGCCATCAACTACAGTTTTTCGTGCTTTGCTCTACTCCCCGTA
Source organism: Pseudomonadota bacterium (assembly GCA_021802595.1). The sequence continues at coordinate 3,749 of JAJZRT010000515.1, read as the reverse complement.
TTGCAACGTCAAGTCGTGACCGAGGAATTGCTGGTGCTCATTAAATGACGCGGGCGTTTTAGCGAGGGTGTGCCTGATTCCCGCCAGACTTGGCTTCGTGCCCAACCAGCGCCTGAATGCGTCTCCCTACAACCACAGGAGATACGTGATGAAAAAAGTCGCAATCTAATGAGCACGAGTTGGCCGAGCGTTGGGGCCTCAGCCCCAAAACCCTACAACGCTGGCGCTGCGAGGGTCGAGGCCCCAGGTATTTGAAGCTCTCCAAGCGGGTGACCTATCTCATGGAGGACATCTTGGCATTCGAGATGGAGTCGATACATTCCGCAACCTGGGAAAAAGGCAGTGATGTCGTGCTGTCCAAAGACCCCAATCTGATGTCGGCCAAAGAAATCGCCGAGATCATGAATATCCCGATGTACATCCTCACCCATCCAAACATGCGGGAATCGCTCGGGGTGCCCTTCTTGCATGTTGGAAAACTGATCCGCTTCAAACTGGATGAGATCACGGTCTGGATGCGTCGTTGCACTGAAGAAATGGAAGCGAACGGCATCGAGGTACCGAAGGATCCCCATGCCAAGCGGCGAACCTTGCTCGAGGCCTTGGCCCGGCTGCCGGCATGACCACTCGATTGGATGTGCTGCCGGGCAGATCGGTGGCCACCCGGAAAAGTTCCGTTTATTCGTCACTTACTTGCTTTCGACGAATAAACGGAACATACTTCCGTGCCATGCGTGAGAACACTCAAACCCAGCGCGTCATCGATCTGCTTACCCAGAAGGGGATGCTGCGCCCGATCGATCTGGACGTCATCGGTATCCCCCGGGTGGTGCTGGCACGCATGAGCACCGCCGGCCAGCTGGAGAAAATCGGGCGCGGCCTCTATCGCCTGCCGAGTCCGGGCTCCGAAAACGAAAGCCTCGTCGCTATCGCCACCAAGGTACCACAGGCAGTGTTTTGCCTGCTCACCGCCCTGCAATTCCATGAACTGACCACCCAACTCCCCCGCCAGATCTGGATCGCCATGCCCCGGGGTAGCCACACCCCGAAGATCGACTACCTGCCGGTCAAGATGGTGCAGTTCGCCGGGGATGCCTATACGGCAGGGATCGAGGAGGTCGAGCGCGACCAGGTCAAGCTGCGGGTCTACTGTGCAGCCAAGACGGTGGCGGACTGCTTCAAGCATCGGAACAAGATCGGTCTGGACGTAGCGCGGGAAGCCTTGTAAGGATGCACGGGCGAAGAAGAAGGCCTCGGCAGACGATCTATGGCGTTACGCCAAGATCTGTCGGGTCGCCAACGTGATGCGCCCCTAGAGGTCGGAATTCGGGTGGTTCGCGATCCACTCCAACATCTCTGCCAGTCGCCGAAAATCGGCGTCGCTGTAGTCAGCGAGGACATCAAAATATCTCGGCAACTGCTGAGCCAGTACCGGCCAACGTGCAATGAACGTCTGGTAACGAGACTGGGCTCGCTCCCACCGTGTGGCTTGGCCGATCCACAGGGCAACCTCTTCAGGGCCGTGTAGCATCAGTTTGTCTGGCAATCGCTGGACGCCAAGTGCTTTCCAACGACGCTCACACCAGGACAGCGTGCCGATTCCTTGCCAGTGCTGCCATGCGGTCACCCATGCGCGAACGCCTTCGACTTGCCGCAGTGCAGCCTGTTCAGTTGGTACCCCTAGCGCAATCTCCATTGGCCATTGGCTTTCGCCAAACTCGCCGACCAACCACTCGCAGTGTTTGCTCTGAAATCGGCGGGCGAGAATCTGTCGGACGACATCAGGAAGCTTCAACTGTTGCCTCCTCTCGGGCATGTTCCGGAAGCTTCAACCTCTGGCGATCACTGTCGTACTCAATCAGCAGAACGCCTGAAATGCGACGGTCGCTGATATCAATGAAGCAGGCGCCACCGATGAACGGTTCGAGGGTCATGACGGACTTCAGCGGCGTAGCGACGATCATCTGAAAACCGAAATTGGTAAAGATGTTCATCGCCAAGGCAGTGAATTCGTTGTCAGCCTTGTCGGCCCGGAATCCGTCGACCACATCCTGGCCCGCCCCGTCGGTCAGCAGGATGATCTTCTCGGCGACCTCTTCGATTTTCTGCCGCTCCGATACAGGCAAGGCGCGGCCAGCACCGCTGCCATCGCCTCGCGTTGCTCGGTCTTCGTTTGCTTCTTTTCGGGTTCCGGCAGGGCGAGGCCGAATTCGTCTGCCATGAAGGAGCGGAACAACTCGGGCTTGAGGTGCCCGAGTAGCTTGGCCAGGTTTTCGGCGTCGTTCATCGATTGGTTTTCCACCTTTGTCGATCATGTTCTCCGGCAGACGGCGTATGTCTATTCCCCTGTATCTTGCCGCAGATAACCGTGTGCTGGCTTGATCAGCGATGTGACTTGCATTATCTCATAGTTGCTTTATCATGCAACCATGCATACGATCAACGTAAAACCACAGGAAATCTTTCAGGCGCTTGCCGAACCGACCAGGATTCGGATCATTCGGCTCTTGGCCCAGACCGGCGAGGAGGTGTGCCTTTGTGAACTGGTGGACAGTTTGCTGGAACCCCAATACAAGCTGTCGCGCCACGTGAAAATATTGCGTCAGGCGGGGTTGTTGTCCGCGAAGAAAGACGGGCGCTGGGTATATCACCGGCTCGTTCGCGGCGTGCATTACCTTGAATTGGCGTATGACATGTTGCGGGCGCTACCCGACGCCGAGGGGCTATTCGCCCACGACCTGCAGAATTTCCGCCAGCGAATGTGTCTGCGGGAAGGTGGGCGCTGCCGTATCGGTATTCAGACCGCATCGCTTTCGGCGGCAGAGGCCGAATGATGGGTTGCGCCTGCGCTGCTGATGCCTCGGTTGCCATGCCACGTCCCTGGCGGAACGCCAAGGTCGTCACATCTTCGCTTTCGGGCCTGTTGCTTCTGATCGGTTTCGCGGGCGGCTACGTCGGCTTACGTACCGAGTTCCAAACCGTTCTTTACCTTATGGCCGTGTTCGTCGGCGGCTACTATTTCGGCCGCGAGGCACTGGAGGAACTGGTCAAGGAACGGGAAGTCGGCATCGAGCTGCTCATGTCCACCGCCGCTGTGGTTGCCGGGGTCATGGGCCAATGGGCGGAAGCGGCAACGCTGGTCTTTCTTTATTCTATTTCCGAAGCGGCGGAAGGCTACACGGCGGAGCGTGCCCGGCACGCGATTCGTGCCCTCATGGACCTGGCCCCGAAGACCGCGCTGGTGCGGCGTGGTGATCGGGAAACCAGGATCCCGGTGGAGCAGATTCGTGTGGGCGATATTTTCATTGTGCTGCCCGGCGAATCGATCGCAACGGACGGCGAGGTGATCGGCGGGCATTCCAGCGTGAATCAGGCCCCCGTCACCGGCGAATCCGTGCCTGTTGAGAAGGTGCGCGACAGCAAGGTGTTCACCGCCACCATGAACGGCGAAGGTGCGCTCACGGTGCGCGCCACCAAATCATTCGCCGACAACACGCTGTCGCGCATCATCCATCTGGTGGAAGAGGCGCAGGCCAGCAAGGGACGCAGCCAACGCTTCATCGAGCGCTTCGGCAAACGCTACAGCCCGGCTGTTCTGGGCATCGGTATCCTGATAGGCCTGGTGCCACCGCTGTTCGGCCTGTCCTGGGAGGATTGGATCACGCGCGCGACGGTGTTCATCGTCGCGGCGGCCCCTTGCGCGCTGGTGATCTCCATCCCGATCACGCTGGTCGCCGCCATCGGTACGG
>JAJZRT010000514.1 GCA_021802595.1 Pseudomonadota bacterium | reverse complement strand
TGTCCCACAGCATCGCCATTTCTTACCGGTTTCTCATGGAGAATCACGCCCCAGGCGATCGAATCTATCTCTTTGGCTTCAGCCGGGGGGCGTATGCCGTGCGTGTGTTGGCTGCCTTGATCCACGCTTGCGGCCTGATGAATCCGCAAAACCGCAATCTGATCCCCTATGCGATCGATTTATTGGGTCTCCGCAAATTCTTGTGGATGAAGCTCTTCGGCGGCCCGCCAGCCGCGCACGCGAAGATCGCAAATTCTTGTGGGCCGCCCCGCGCAAACAGCCCGGCCTACTGCCGCACAGAACGAAGGTCGCGTGGGGCATCCTTGGCGCCGAAGGACGAGCGCCGTCTACTATCGTTGTAGCGGTCCGGCCACGAAGGTCGTTCCAAGTAACGAAACACGGGAATGCGCCTTGACAGGGCAGAACCCCTCACTATCGATTCCCCATGAAGTTGCTCGTCGTCGAGGACAACCACGCATTGGTGGCCAACCTGTTCGCCTACTTCGAGGCGCGCGGCCACATCCTGGACGCCGCGCCCGACGGCGTCACCGGCCTGCGCCTTGCCGCGGCTAACCACTATGACGCGATCGTCCTCGACTGGACGCTGCCCCGCATGGACGGCGTGCGTCTCCTGCAGGCCCTGCGCCAGAGCGTGCGCAAGGACGTTCCCGTGCTCATGCTCACCGCCAAGGGAGAAACGGCTGACAAGATCGAGGCGCTGCGAACCGGCGCCGACGACTACCTGGTCAAGCCATTCGATCTCGCCGAGTTGGAAGCGCGGCTGCTGGCGCAGGTCCGTCGCGCCCGTGGCGAGGTGACAGACGCCCGGCTGCAGGTCTGCGATCTCGTGCTTGACCTGAGCACGGCCGAGATTTCGCGGAGCGGACAGTCGATCGCCCTCCAGCCGGCCACGCGCCGCCTGCTGGAGGTGCTGATGCGGGCATCGCCGGCGCTGGTGCCGCGAGAGCGGCTGGAGGAAGTTCTTTGGGGCGACGATCCCCCCGACAGCGACCTGCTGCGTTCGCAGATGCACGTGCTGCGGCGGGCAATCGACGCACCTTTCGCGAGCAAGCTCCTGCACACTGTGCCGCGGGTCGGCTACCGCCTCGCCACGACCAAGGACGATGGCGAACATGAAGACGACTAGTCTGCGCGCGCGCATCACCGCCGGGTTGCTGCTGTACGCGGCGGTCCTGAGCGTGGCCCTGATCGCGGTGGGCGCGTTCCTGAACGACCGCCACGAACGCCTGGTGTGGATGAGCCTGCTCGGCGACGTGATGGTGCGCGACCTGAGGGCCGCCCACCTACCAGCCGGCGAGATCAATCCGCCCAAGGTGCGCCTGATCGATCTCGACTCGCCCGCCGCGGCGAGTCTTCCTGCCGAGGTGCGCCGTCTCGGGCCGGGTCTGTACGACGACATCGACCCCGAGGACCTTCCCTACGCGGTGCTGGTGCAGGACGTGCAGGGGCACCGCATGGCCGCGCTGATCGACATCTCCGCCCAGCGCGCCCAGGAGCGCCGCCTGGCTGACCTGCTCGACGCCGTGGTCGCCGTCGGACTGGGCCTGCTGATGGCCGCTACCTGGTGGCTCGCCGGTCGGCTGCTGCGCCCGGTTTCGCGTCTGGTTGACTCGGTACACGCTCTCGACCCGTCGCGCCGCGAGCAGCGCCTCGTGCCGGGGTACCGGCTGCAGGAGATCCAGGTTCTCGAGACGGCGTTCAATGGATATCTCCAGCGCCTAGATGGCTTCGTGCTGCGCGAGCGCGAGTTCATCGACACCGCGAGCCACGAACTGCGCACCCCGATCTCGGTCATCGCAGGCGCCGCACAGGTGCTGGAGGCCGAGCCGCTTGCTGCCGACGGCCGGCGGGCGCTGCAGCGCATTCGCCTGACGACTGAGGCCATGCAGGACACGCTGGCGGCCCTGCTGCAACTCGCCAAGGAGCCGTCGCCGCCTGCCGCGCTGGCGCCCCTGGCGCTGGAGGGATGGCTGCCCGACCTGATCGCCGACTATCTTCCGCTGCTCGAGGGCAGGCCGCTGACCCTGGAGGTCGGCCCCATCGAGCCGGCTGCTGTGCGTGTCGCGCCGGCGATCGCCGCGATGATCTTCGGCAACCTGCTGCGCAACGCCATCGAGCACACCCAGGCGGGCCATCTGGAGGTCGCGCTGCGCGACGGCGTGTTCTCGATCGACAGCCGCGGCGAGCCGCTGGACGCCGCCGCCGTGGCCCGCCTGTACCGCTCGCTCGCGCTGGCCGAGGCCGGCCGCGCCCACGGCGCCGGCCTCGGCCTGTACCTGGTGCAGCAGTTGTGCGAGCGGCTGGGCTGGGTCCTCGCGTATGCCCACAGCGAAGCCGGCGAACTGCAGGTGCGTCTGGATCTGCATCTCCGCAACGACGGCGGAGCTGAGCGTCCCCAGGGCCGGGCCGAGCCCGGCCCGCCCCCCGTGGGGGTCAAATAGCCTTGGGGCGGCCCTGCGGCTACTTGAGAGCACCCCCAGGCCGCCGCTTTGCAGCGGCTGCCCCCGAGGGGGATGAGAAAACTTGGGGCGGCCCTGCGTTTCCTCATGAGCCGACGACAAATTGACGACACCCGCGTTCCTAGCATGAGGTTTTCCCCTTCATGACGCGACGCGATGAACACTCGTCTGCGGGCCACGTTGCTCGCTACAGCGCTGCTTGCCGGATGCGCGAGCTACACGCCCAGGCCGCTCGATCCGGCCAAGACCGCGGCGGCGCTGAACCGGCGCAGCCTGACCGATCCCCGTTTGCTGCGCTTCCTCGCGGCCGAGCAGCACCGCGATGGTCCGCCGCGGTGGGATCTCGACACTCTGGCGCTGGTGGCGGTTTACGAGCGGCCGGACATGCCGCTGGCCGAGGCGAGGCTGCGCGAAGCCCGAGGCGGTGAGACGACCGCGGCGGCGCTTCCCAATCCGACGCTGTCGATCGCGCCAACCTATGACACAACCACCACGGCCTCGCCGTGGACAGTCGGCCCCGTCGTTACCTTCCTGATCCAGTCCTGGGGAGCCCGTCCCGCGCGCATCGCCCGGGCGCGTGCCCGGACTGAGGAGGCACGGCAGGCGATCGCCGTCACCGCCTGGCAACTGCGCGGTCAGGTGAGCACGGCCATGCTCGACGCATGGTCCGCCCAGGAGGCCACGACGCTCGCCTCTCGGCGCGCCGTGCTTGCCGGCAGCTATCGCCAGGCCGTCGAGCAGCGCTACCGGGCAGGCATGGTCTCGGCGGCCACGTTGACGACGGCCACGCTCGCCCAGAACCAGGCCGAACTGCAGCTCGCCTCGGACCAGCGGGCCGTGCGGCTGGCGCGCGCAAGCCTGGCCGCGGCGCTCGGCCTGCCGACAGATGCGCTCGACGGCGTCGACCTCGACATGAGCGGAATCACCCACCCGCGACAGCCGGGCAGCTTGAAGCCCCTCATCCACGCGGCGCTCACCACCCGGCCCGACGTCCTGGCTGCCCTTGCGCACTACGCCGCGGCGGAAGCTGCACTGCGCCTGGCGGTCGCGCAGCAGTACCCGGCGATCGACATCGGCCCCGGCTATCACTACGACCAGGGCGACAACAAGTTCATCCTCTCGATCGCCCTGCCGCTGCCCGTCCTCAACCAGAACCAGGGCCCGATCGCCCAGGCCCGCGCCGCCCGGCGCGTCGCCGCGGAGCAGTTCCTCGCCACCCAGACCAAGGTGCTGGCCGAGATCGATGAGGCCCGGACGGACTGGCACGCCAGCGAGTCCGAGCTGGACAGCGCGCACCGGCTGCGCAAGGCGGCCGCAGATGCTCTCAACCGGCAGCAAGGGGCCTTTGCCGCGGGCCAGATCGGCCGGCTGCGGCTGCTCGGCGCCAGGCTGGCGTACCTGCAGGCGCGGCAGGGCGCCCTGTTGGCGTCGGTCCACGAGCGCACGGCGCTCGGCCGCCTCGAAGCGGCGCTCTATCACCCCTTCCTGGTTGCCAACCGGAGTCAATGATGCACAGGACATTCTTCAAGTTCGCCGCGCTGGTCATCGCCGCC
>JAJZRT010000513.1 GCA_021802595.1 Pseudomonadota bacterium | reverse complement strand
GGCGCACCACCGGAATCTTGCGCAGCTTCTTCCGTTCGGCCGCGGAGACTTCCTCAGCGTGTTTCAGGGAAAGCCGGGCCAGTGCCACCGCGGCATCGAGATTCACCGCCTTGACGTTTTCCACGCCTTCCGCCTTGATCGCTGCTGCAAGCGCGTCGTTCTGCTCGGCGATCTGTTTGTTGAGGCGATCGATCTCTTCATTCGCCTGCACCACGCGCGCAATCTGGGCATGCAGTTCAGCATCGCTCACCTGCCCGAGCGTCCCGCTCGAGTTGCGCTCGAAGCCGACCGCCCAGGAAATCAGCGTGGTCAGCACCACCGCAACCAGCACCCCCGGCCACTTCGGCACGTACCTTTTCATCGCCCACATCAGCGCCATGGCGCCGATACCCATGGCGAAGGTCGGCCAATGGGTATCGCCGACCTGGCGGAAGACGGCGATGATGTCCTGGATGAAGGATTCGCTGCGCGGCATCGACACGCCCAGGATCTTCGACACCTGCGACAGCGCAATGATGATGGCCGCGGCATTGGTGAAACCAACGATCACGGGATGTGACAGGAAGTTGACCACCACCCCCAGCTTGAACAGCCCCAGCGCCAATTGAATCAGCGCAACCAGAAGCGTCAGCATGATTGCCAGCGCAATGAAATGATCGCTGCCCGGCGCTGCAAGCGTGGCAATCGACGACGCCGTGAGCAGTGAGACCACTGCCACCGGGCCGGTTGCGAGTTGATTCGACGACCCCCACATGGCAGCGACAGCCACCGGCAGGAAGGCCGCATACAGGCCGTAGTAAGCAGGCAATCCGGCCAGTTGCGCATACGCCATGGATTGCGGAATCAGGACCAGCGCAACGGTCAGGCCGGCCAGAAAATTAATGCGGACATCGTCGGCCTTGAGCGGGAGCCAGCGCAGAAATGGCAGGAAACGGTAAAGCTTGGGGTTCATGGAATCGCGGGGCCGGTTTAGCCGACGCCGCCCTGTCTGACGATTATAAAAAGCTTGTTATTATAAGCGATAATTCTGCATCTTCCGCTGCCCCATGTTCTCGCACCGCTCCAGCATTTCCAGCGCCCTGCATAGCTTTCGCCTAGATGGCCGCATGCTGTGCTACAACAGCTTCGTTCCCAAGCTATACAACTGGTGCCTGTCGCTGGGCTTCACGCCGGGCAAGATCATGCCTTCGCGCGCATTCTGCTCGGACGAAAGCCAGGGTTTCCCGATCATTCTCATCACCAAACATTTCGGCGCCTTTCCGTTCAACCACGGGCGCGTCGGCGGCATCGTATCGGTCGACCGCCACGGCCCCCACGCGGACCATGGCAAGGACCTTTTGATACTGCAGGCAAGCCATGTCGGCTACGACCCCGAGTCGGGCGAGTTCGGCGTATACCGCCGGCTTTACGCCGAGCACGAACACCTGAGCTGCAGTTGCGGCAAGATCGGCCGCATCCTCGACTGGTACAGGACCGAGCACGAATACGCTTGCGAGAATATCCGCCTGCTGCGCCATGATGGCCAACTCGCCGTCCTCGTCGACTATCAGCTGTTCGCGAGCCCGCGCCCGCAGGGACTATTCCTTATCTTCGAGAATCTGGTGCAGGGCGCAGTCGGCGAAGAGTTGCCCCCGCCCCTGTCGACGCGCAGCACTGGCCACATCTTCGCCGCATCCAGCCACCTGATCGCCCGGCTTGGAGTCGATACCTGGCCGCAGAACGGCAGCGTCGCCATCGGCAAGCATCTGGCGGCCGAGGATTTTTATTTCCGCCACAAGGGAGGCTATCTGGACCCGCTGCAGGACCAACTGGAAAACAACCTCCTTGCGCCGATGCCCTGGATACTCACGTCCAGACACCCCCTGCTGACCGCGGCGTGCGCCAACACGATGGTTGAATTCGACCGGACCTTCCGCAGCCTTGTTCAGTCGTCCGCCATGCACGACAGAAACCTGCTGTTCCTCGCTGGCCTGAACATTGACATTTCACCCAACCCCGGCGAGCACTTTCCACTCACCAAATTCGTTCCCTGGGCCGCTTATCTGCAGCACGCCGACGGACGCCGCGAAATCCTTGAGCAGGATGAGCTGGTCGAACGCCTGGGTAGCGCCGAAGCCACCAACCCCAACCAAATCGATCTCGAACGCGCGATCGCCACCATGGCGAACAAGCGCGCCGCCGAAGTCCGGCTGTAAGCCCCTGGCACGACCGGGCGCAGCACCGTAAGGTGCCGCCCCAGCCTTTCCTGCACTCAGTCCTGCTCGCTCGCCGCAGCAGCGTTTTGCTGCCCGCTCGGTCGCCACTCGACGCCGTGCGCCTTCAGATATTCACGGATCAATTGCCGAACCACCTGCGAGGGGGTCACGTCCTGCTGCGCGCACAGTTGCTCGAACGCCCGCTTCTTGGCCGGATCGAGCAGGACGGTCAGACGTGCGGTTTTCAGTTCCATGGGTCTCGCTCAATAAGAACTTCATGATAATATTATGCTCATGCAATACGCATACTATGTCAATCTTTGGGCGCATCACCCTGCCGCCCGAGTCCGCGTCGCATGCTGAAAATCCTGCTGCTGCTCCCCCTGATAGGCGCCGCGCTCATCATGCTGGTGCCAGTGCGATCGACCTGGCTCGTGCGCCGCATCGCACTGGGCGTGGCAGCAGCGACGTTAGGCTGGAGCTCTTGGCTCGCCGCCGCCTTCGATCCGTCGAGCGCTGGCGTGCAGTGGTACGAGACCCATGCATGGAATCCGCGGCTTGGCAGTGCGTTCAGCCTCGGCGTCGACGGCTTCTCCCTGCCGCTGGTGTGGCTCGCCACGCTGCTGACGTTCATCGCAGTGCTGGCGTCCGGAACCATCCGCGAACGTATCAAGGCGTACTACGTCCTGCTGCTGTTGCTGGAATCGGCCATGCTGGGGGTGTTCTGCGCGCGTGACTGGTCATTGTTCTACGTCTTCTGGGAACTGACCCTGCTGCCGCTGTTCTTCCTCATCGACCGCTGGGGCGGCGCGGGACGCCAGCGGGCGGCGCTCAATTTCGTCCTTTACACGCTGGGCGGTTCGGTATTCATGCTGATTGCGCTGCTGATCCTGTACGACGCCGCGCCGAGCCACAGCTTCGACATGGCGATGATTCGCGAGGGTGCGGCACGGCTGCCTGAGGGGACACAGGTGATCCTGTTCCTCGGGCTGCTGATCGGCTTCGGCGTGAAGATGCCGATCTTCCCGCTGCATGGCTGGCTACCGCTCGCCCACGTCGAAGCGCCCAGTCCGGTATCGATCCTGCTCTCCGGCATCCTCCTGAAGATGGGTTCGTACGGCCTGATCCGCGCCGTCTGGACACTGCCCTCCGCCGCCGAGGCCCTGCAGGGTCTGTTAATGGTGCTGGCACTGGTGAGCCTCGTGTACGGCGGTGTGCTGGCATGGCAGCAGCGCGACCTCAAGTCGATGGTGGCGTATTCGTCGATCTCGCACATGGGCGTGGTACTGCTCGGGCTCGCCGCACTCAATACGGCCGGGCTGACCGGCGCGGTGATGCAGATGGTCGCGCACGGCCTCGTCGCCGGGGCGCTGTTCCTGCTTGTCGGCCTGCTCTACGAGCGCACCCATACGCGTGACCTCGCCGATTACGGCTCGCTCGTCCAGGTCATGCCGCGCTTCGCCTTCTTCACGGCGCTTGCCTTCATCGCTGCGGTCAGCATGCCTGGCACGGCCGGCTTCGTCGCCGAGTTCCACGCACTGGTCGGCGGCTACCAGCGCTGGGGAGCCTGGATGCTGCTGCTCTCCATGACGGTGGTCATCAGCGCCGCCTACGCCATCCGCACCGTCGGCCGCCTGTTCGTCGGACCGGTCTCCGCGCGCATGCGAGACCTGCCCGACCTCAACCGCGGCGAGTTCGCCGCTGCCGGGATGCTTACGGCCGGCAGCCTCGCCATCGGTTTCTATCCTGCACCACTGCTGCACCTGGTCGCCGTATCGGTGCAGCACTACGCCGCGCTCTTCGGGGGGTGATGGCATGGACCGCCTCGAAGCCTTGCGCACGCTGCTGGA
>JAJZRT010000512.1 GCA_021802595.1 Pseudomonadota bacterium | reverse complement strand
GCTTGCTGTGTGCAAGTCGCCGCCGGCGGCCGCCTTGCGGCAAGCCGGCCGAGCGGCGACTTGTGCACAGCGGGCTGCCGTCCACAGCACGCGCGCCTGGGAAAGAAAGAGTGAGAAGCAAACATCCGGGAAGCCGCGAAAAGCCTAGACCCCCCCTTGCACTTGTTCTCGACCAGCCTTGCACTTGTTCTCGACCAGCCTTGCACTTTGCACTTAAAAAGTGCTCGACAGGGCTAGCGGTTCGTGCCAGAATTCGTGGCGAATTCACCTCAAAAAGTGCACACCATGGCCCGCACCTACCAGCCTAAAACGGCACTCGACAGACTGAAGTACAGCCCAGTGGTCAACCCCCTGGTCGAGCCGCAGGAGATCCGCACGAAGCGACGGATTGTTCGCTCCGGGCGATCCGACGAGCTTGTGAACCCGGCGACCGGCGAAGTGGTCGGTGTCGCAGCGATACACCAGGTCGAAGAACGCGACGACGCCGAGTTCGTCAAGGTGTTCGCGGGCGGCGTTGCAGCCGCCTACGACTTGACCCGGACTGCACAGCGCGTTTTCTCGGTAGTCCTCGACGAGTACCAGCGAACACCCATGGCCGGCGGCTACGCCGACTCGGTGCGCCTGTTCTGGTTCGACGACGGGCTCGACGGGCGAGCAGTCGGCTTGTCGGAGTACACGTTCAAGCGCGGCCTGCGCGAGCTGCTGGACAAAGGGTTCCTCTACCCGAAAGACCCCGCCGCGTTCTGGGTGAACCCGGCCATGTTTTTCAAGGGCGACCGGGTCATGTTCATCAAGGAATACAGGCGCCGGAAGTCATACGCCGACGCCGCCGACCGCGAGGCGCTCGAAGCCCGTGGCCAACAGCGACTGGTGGAGTGACCAGCATGCACGCACAGCACCCATTGAGCAGCGACCGCCGCGCTCGCATTCTGCGCAAAGCCGAGGCGGCGATGCGACGGCACCAGGCGGCTTCAAAGGCCAAGCCAAGGGACAAGGCACTGGTTGCGAGAACGGCCCGCTGGTGGGCCGTCTGGATGGCCGCAACAGGCATTCGGCAATTCACGGAGTGACCATGCAACTCAACCCCGATCTGACCCCCGCCCAGGCGTACGCGCTGGCCGAGCTGTGCAAGCGAATCGGCTACGCCGACGCCATCGCGCTTGCTGCCGACGAGGCAGAAGCGCGGGCGATGCTCACCGCCGCCGAGCTGCTGCGCGGCGCGCTCGCAGAAGCAGGCTACGCCGTGCGCTGATCGCCGGTCGCTGGCGCGGTAGCCGCCGCCAGCGACGGCAAGCCGAGCAGTGCGCGGTCGGCGTCGCGGGTGATGAAGTCCGCGAGCTTGCGCCCGTTCAGTTCCAGCGCTGCGACGTTGCCGCCGAGCGCTTCCAGCGCGAACGCGCCGACGAGCACCTTTCTGCGCGTGTCGGCCTTGCGATCGGCCTGTGACTGCCGCGCTTTTGCGGCTTGGATGCGCGCGTCGATCTGTGCGCGCTGTTGCAGCAGCTTCTCGATGGTCGCCATGGCTTACCTCCGCCGACCATCCTACCACGGCCAGCCTCGATGCTAGAATCGCCGCACGGGTTGCCCCGCAGCCGAGAGGCAAGGGCGCACTTATACATCGCTGCGCGATGTGTGCGGTCGGGGCGCAGCCCCGACACCCCGAACACCAGGAGCCGCCGCCGTGGCGATCTATCACTTGTCCGGTCAGGTCATCAGCCGCAGCAGCGGGCGCAGTAGCGTCGCCGCCGCCGCGTACCGTGCCGGCTTGAAGTTGGTGGACGAGCGCACGGGCGAGGTGCACGACTACTCGCGCAAGCGCGGCATCGAGCACCGCGAAGTGCTCGCGCCGGCCAACGCTCCGGCGTGGGCCTCGGATCGGGCGCGGCTGTGGAACGAAGTCGAGCGTGTCGAGAAGCGCAAGGACGCGCAGCTTGCTCGGGAGTTCGACATCGCGCTGCCGGTCGAGCTGGACGCCGCGCAGCGCCTGGCGCTCGTGCGCGAGTTCGTGCGCGAACAGTTCGTCGAGCGAGGCATGGTCGCGGACCTGGACCTGCACCGGCCAGGGCGCGACGGCGACGACCGCAACCACCACGCGCACGTCATGCTGACCATGCGCAGCATCGACGCCGACGGCTTCGGCGGCAAGGTGCGCGAGTGGAACGACAAAGACCTGCTCAAACAGTGGCGCGAGAGCTGGGAGCGGCACGCGAACGCCGCGCTTCAGCGCGCCGGCCTGGTCGAGCGCATCGACCACCGCACGCTGGTCGAGCAGGGCATCGAGCGCGCCCCGCAGATCCACCTTGGGCCGCACGTGGTCGAGATGGAAGCGCGCGGCGTGCAGACCGAGCGCGGCGGCGCGGCGCTGGCCATCGCCGACGCCAACGACGAACTACAGGAGTTGAGCCATGCCCGACGCATTGTCGAGGGTGAGATCCGCACGCACAGCGGAGCAGATCGCCGAGGACCTGGCCAAGGCCATCGAGCCGTTGGCGCAGAGCATGACTCGGCTGGCCGACGACCTGCGCAGCCAGGTGGCGGCGTCGGCGTCGGCGAGCAGCGACCAGGCCGCAGCATGGTCGAAGGCCCAGGCGTCGGCCTCGGCCTCGGCGGCGGCTTCGGCGGCGGCGACGCTGGAGCAGGTCAAGCAAGCGGTGCGCGTGCTCAACGAGGCGACGCAGCAGGCCCGCAGCGCGGCCAGGACGGCCGAGGAAGTGGCGAAGGCAGGGTGGTCGCTCCGGGCCAAGCATTGGCTGCTGGCGGGCTGCGTGGGCGTGGCGACGGGGGTGCTTACGAGCGCGTGCTGGATCTGGCTGCGCCCTTCGCCCCCGGCGCCGGTGGTGAACCTGGACGCGGCCCAGGTCGCGCAGTACCTGATGACCAACGGAGGACTGACATGCCCACGGACAGAACAGCGCAGGCGGTAGAGCGCCAGCTCGCCGCGATGGACTGCAAGCTGTACGAGGTCGGCATCCTCGGAGCCAAGGGCATGCTGATCCGCGAGTGGGCTGCGGACATGATCCGCAAGTCCATCGCCTGGCTCAAGCGCGAGAACGCCAAGGGGCAAGACATCTACATCCGGCCCGCTCGCAAGAGCGCATCGAGCCTCGTGCTGGTCGACGACCTCAGCGCCGACACGGTGCGCGGCCTGGCCGGGCGCGGCCTGGCGCCGGCGCTCGTGACCGAGACCAGCAAGGGCAACTATCAGGCGTGGGTCAGGCTCACGCCGGAGTCCCAGCCGCCGGCCTTCCGCACGCAAGCCGCGAAGGCGCTCGCGCGCGAGCTGGGCGGCGATCCGAACAGCGCCGACCATGCGCACTTCGGGCGCCTGGCCGGGTTCACCAACCGCAAGCCAGAGCGCGCCGTCGATGGTCGCCAGCCGTTCGTGCTTGTCGAGCGCGCCGACCCCGCGGCGGTCGCGCAGCGCGGCGGCGAGCTGGTGCGCGAAGCCAAGGAAGCGCTTGCTCAGGCGCGCGCAGTCGAGGTGCGCGCCGAGGTCAAGGCAGCGGCAGCGAAAGCCCCCGCGCCGGCCCGCGCGTGGGCACAGCGCAGCCGCGACCTCGGCAACTGGTACACGGGGCTGTGGAAGGGCCTTGAATCGCGCTTCGGCAAGGACTTCGACGCCAGCCGCGCCGACTGGATGGCGGCGGTCGCGCTGATCGGCAAGGGCTACGACGTGGACAGCGTGGCCGACGCCATCGCCAAGCACTCGCCAGGCGCCGAGCAGCGCAAGGGCCGCGACCTCGAGAACTACGTGGTCGCCACGGCTGGCAAGGCGGAGATCTGGGTCGAGCTGGCGCAGCAGGGCGCGGCTTACGCCGACGTCGCCGAGAAGCTGCTGCCGCTCGCGCAGCAGCGCCAGGCCGAGCGCGTCGCCGAGCATGAACGGCAGGCCCGCGCGCGCGAGCGTGATCGCGGCTTCGACATGGAACGCTGAACTGCGCGCCTGCGGCGTACACGCCGCCCCTGCCCGCTGCGCGGGCAGTGGAGAAAGGGGTCGCGCGCTCCGGGGGGGTGGGTTGGGTTTCCTTTTTCCCACGGCCCGCGCCAGCGGGCAG